>CATYWI010000029.1 GCA_958414155.1 uncultured Anaerotruncus sp.
GTATAGCAGTAAACACGGGAGAATGATGCCGTAAATGGCACCATTCTCCCGTGTTTATTGCTCCGGCGGTGGTATTCCCGGTCATTTCTTTATCATCTGCTCCCGCGCACGCGCCGGAGTGACCCCGCGATGGTATTTATAATATTTTGCAAGCTGATTTTCGCTTGCGAAATCAGCCATCGATGCAATCTCCGCCTCCGTATACCGGCGGTCTGCTATGAGCGAGTCGATAAATGCAAGCCTTTTCTCGCTTATGAACGCCTTGAGACTCACGCCGTACTCGGCTGCAAACAATCTTGAAAGATGCTCCGCGCTGTACCCGAAGCGATGCGCGGTATCGGACACCGTAAGCGCACGCGAGCAGTTGCGTATCACCCATCCGCGCACCGACTCGCTCACCGACGAGCTGGAAAAAATCTGATTTTCGCATTGAGTTCTTATATCGCAAAAAAGGACCTGCACGAGGTTTGAAAGCAAGCCGCGGGGTATCTCGGGCATCGAGTTGTAGTGGTCCATCATTTCAAAAAGCATGCGCGGACGAGTGAGGTCGCTCAGCTTTGCGTGTTTGGGAATATCCGACGGCACGTCCCCGTCAAAAAGCACGTAGTAAAATTCAACAGGTCCGACTGACGGCTTGTAGCCGCCCGAGGGTACATTCTGCCGTAAAAACAGGAATTCGCCCTCTTTTACATCGTATTTTCGGTCATTTTCGTAAATATGAAGCGTACCGCTGAACGCAACTATAAGGTCACTCCGCGAGTGGGTCTGGCGGCGGCGGTGCTGCCACCCCGCATTGCTGTGCGCTACCCTCCCGGAGAGATAATATCGGTTTTCGAGATAATCGGTCATGACGCCCTCCGTGCAGTGTGTTTCTCCACGGGGATATTTTATCATATTTTCTCCCCGTTTGCAATAGGCGGCACGGCTTTTGTATCTGTTTTTTGCGTTTTTTTATCTGATATTTTCCTTGACATGCCGCCGACCAAATGGTACAATTAAATTATGAAAAGAATATGCATTATCGCAGCGCTCATGCTGCTCATAACGGCATTTGCCGCCTGCTCTCCCGATGCCCCGGTCGGGGATGAAAAACTTATGACCGTTGTCGGCAACGGGGAAAGCGACTGGAGGATAATCATTCCGAAAAGCGCGACGCTTGACGAAAAGAAAGCCGCCGAGCTTATCCGCGATGCAATATCCGCCGCGTCCGGCGTCACTCTTGAGATCGGCGACGATTATGTAAACGAGCGACGCGGGATACTGCCCGGCGAGCATGAAATACTCATAGGCGACACGGCACGCGACGAGAGCCGCGCCGTCGGCCGCCGTCTCAGGACCGGCGACCGCACGGTCACGGTATCCGGCGGAAAGTTGATCGTGCTCGGCGGCAGTTCCGGGCTGACGCTTACCGCCGCCGACGAGCTTGCGGGATCCGTGACCGCCGGAAAGGACGGCACAGTCGCGATAACCGCCTCACAGTGCCGCACGGTGGACGGCGAATACAGCATCTCCGGCGTGACAGTGGACGGAATTGATTTGCGCGATCTCACCCTTGTTTACCCCGTGGGAAATACCGACATAAAGTCTATCGTTATCGCCTTCAGCGATCACTTCCGCGAAACGGCGGGAATGCGCCTTGCCATGCAGTCGGACAGGAGTACCGGTGAAGGCAGAAGGCTCATATTTACCGCATCCAACGGCGAAGGAGCGTCAACGGTCATATCCGCCGACGGCGACGACATCCGCATTTCAGGCGACAATATAAATGCGCTGCGCTATGCCGTGGATCACCTTACCGACACCGTGTTTTCAGCCGACGCAACGAATGACGGTGCGATCGACGCAAAGCTCTGCGGCATGAATATAGTTGACGAAATGCCGCGTGTATCGGTAATGAGCTTCAACATTCTCTGCGATCTCCCCGACATATCGCGCGTTGACAAAATAGTATCCGTCGTGCGCAGCCGCATGCCGGACAGCATAGGCTTTCAGGAAGTCACCGAGCAGCTGCTTTATCTGCTTGAGAAGCGTCTGGGCGACGAGTACGACTGGGTCGGCGAGATGAACGATGATTCCGGTCAGCGTTGGCGCAACGCGATATTCTACCGCCGTTCAACGCTTGAGCTGGTCTCCACCGAAACGCGCTGGCTTTCCGCCACGCCCTCGCGCCGCTCCAAATTCCCTGAATCCGGTCAGTTCCGCATCGCAACAACGGCATATTACCGTTGCCGCGGCAGCGGGATAGCGTGGGCGCACGTAAATACGCATCTTTCTTATGAGGACGCGGCGCGCGTGCCTCAGATAAAGGCGCTTTTCCGCACGCTCGACCGAATCGAAGTTCCCTTTGCGCTCACCGGAGACTTCAACATCGAGTCGGATTCCCGCTATTATCCCATGCTGCTTGAGGGCAATATAAGCGACTCAAAATATCTTACCGCAGACCGCGACGACAAAAGCACCTATGCGGTAAGCGTTATCGACTACTGCTTCCTCTCCAAGGGAGATTTCAACGTCTACCGCTACCGTGTTGACAAGGAGATAGAGGCATCGGACCACTACCCTGTTTATGTTGAGCTTTCATTCCTTCACAATAAAAAATAAAAAGGAGAAAACAAAATGAAAAGAGTTCTTTCGTTCATCCTCGTTTTTACCATGCTGATATCCGCTGTCTTCGTTCTGGCAGCATGTCACAATGACGTTCCCGACGATACGCCCGGCAGCACAACAGCCGGCACGGTAGCGGAAACCACCGAATCCCCCTACGACGAAAACGGACTTATCAAGGACAGCCTTGACAAGGACCTCAACTTTGGCGGCGAGACCGTCCGTGTGCTCGGCTGGGAGACCTCAAACGATGAATTTTTCGTCGAGGAGCTTACCGAAAATAAGGTCAGCGATGCGCTTTACTTCCGCAATCAGAATGTTGAGCAGCGCCTCGGCATTAAATTCCGCTTTGACCTCATCAAGGGCGACAACCCCAACATGAACTTCTTTGTCTCACAGGCAGAGGCGACTGTCGGTTCCGGCTCCTGCGATTACGACATTATCGGCTGTTACAGCATGTGCTCCGGCGTTCTTGCCCAGCGCGGACTGCTTACCGACCTCTACACCGTCGATCATCTTGACATGAGCAAACCCTGGTGGCCCGAGTCCTTCATCCGCTCCTCCGAGATAAACGGCAGCCTTTACTTTGCCACCGGCGATATATCCAACGCATTCCTTTACAACCTCTATTTTATGGTCGTCAATATGGGCAGGCTCAAGGAACTGGGTCTTGAGGACCCCCGCGCGCTCGCCGAGAACGACAAGTGGACTCTTGACGTTATGATGCAGATGTGCAGCAAAGCATATGAGGACACCAACAGCTCGCTCAAGCCCGATTTCGGCGACAAGTTCGGTCTTGTCATTTCCGGTCAGGTTTATATCGATCCCTTCCTTTCCGCCTCCGGCGTGCAGATGACCCGCTTTGACAACAACGGCAACATCGTGCTCAACGATGAATTTACCGGCGAGCGCATGGTCAACATCGTGACCAAACTCGGCAACTGGATAAACGGCAACCAGGAGATCACATACGATCCCAACAACGGCTACAACACCATCAAATCCGGCAACACCCTGTTCGGCACCTGCGCCGGCAGCACGGTAATGAGCTTCCGCGATGTTGACTGGGTGTACGGCATATGCCCCTACCCCGCGATAGACAGCGAATCCGGCGGTTGCCACTCCACAGTCGGCTTCCCCTACACCAACTTCTGCATTCCCTCCGCCGCGCCCAACAAGGCAATGTCCGGCGCCGCGCTTGAAGCGCTTGCATCCGAGAGCTACCGCCGCACATCTCCGACCCTGTTTGAGGTGGTTTTCAAGAGCGTGTACTCCAACGATCCGCTTGATGCGAGAATGTTTGACCTTATCAAGTCCAAAGTTTACGTTGACATGGCGCGCCTTTACAGCGGCAACTTCAACTGGTCCAACAGCGCCGTTGCACTCTTCCGCAACTGTGTTATAAACAACGAGCAGTCATGGGCGACCAAAGTCGAGTCCAACAGAAAATACATAAACGGCGTATTTTCCACGATATCCTCTTCGTTCCAGAAGTAAGGCGCGAGCGCGCGGCGCTCTTGACCGGCATGATATGCATCAGAGCCGACGACATCCGCCCGATGACATAAACATCACTCCGATTATATCTAACTCCACCCTCCATATAAGTCAACTCCAAAAGATCACCCCCCCTGAGGTCACGCCAACGGCGTGTCCGACGGGGGGGAGTTTTTTGCGAAGCGTACCGGATATCAGAAAAGCAATTGAAAGGAGTGTTAAAATCTCAAATGAGTTTTCAGCACCCCTTTTTGTGTATGTCAAACTTTATTTATCTGCAAAGTCCGAGCGAGATATCGTAAAGTCTCTTTATATCCGCCTCGCGCTTGGCGCAGATGGCTTTCATGGCGTCAATCTCTTCGGCGCTGAAGCCGTCAAGCTGACCGTCCTTCAGCTTCTTCTTATACATCTTGTCGGTCGTAAGTGCAAAACGGATGTCGGTGCTGACTATCTTGCCGTCGATCTCGGCAACAATGGCGTCGCTCTTGCCGTCAAGCAGCAGATCGACCGCAAAAACGCCCATCTCGGTGGCGGTCAGGCGGTCACGCAGTGTGGGATTGCCGCCGCGCACGATGTGTGCCAGACGTGCGAATTTTGTCTCTACGCCCGTCTCGGTGTCGATCTTCTTTGCCAGGACCTCGCTGTACGGCTTGCCGTCGGCGGTGAACACGCCCTCGGAAACTATAACGAGCATTCCGCGCTTACCGTCCGCCTTTGCCGCCTTTATGCGTGCGATCGCGGCGTCCTCGTCAAAGGGTACCTCGGGGATAGCGATGGCAACGGCGCCGGAGGCAATACCGGTCTTGAGCGCAATTTCGCCGCAATCGCGTCCCATCACCTCGACAACGTTGCATCTTGCGTGAGACTCGCAGGTGTCGCGCAGGCGGTCAACGCATTCAAGCACCGTGTTCATGGCGGTGTCAAAGCCGACAGTGTAATCGGTAGCGGTTATATCATTGTCGATGGAGCCGGTAACACCGATGGTGGGAATGCCGCGTATGGAAAGATCGGTCGCACCGCGGAAGGTCCCGTCGCCGCCGATAGCCACGATAGCGTCGATGTTATTGCGGCGGCAGGTCTCGATAGCCTTCTGCATACCTTCCTCGGTCTTGAACTCCGGGCAACGGTCGGAATAAATGATCGTTCCGCCCATATATGAAATGTTGGACACGCGGCGTGCGGTGAGGTCTATCATATTGTCGGCAATAAGTCCGCTGTAACCGCCGAGAATGCCCTTTACCTCAATACCGTGCTGAAGGGCGCGGCGGGTGATAGCTCTTATAGCGGCGTTCATGCCGGGGGCATCGCCGCCGGAGGTAAGTACGCCTATTTTATTGAATTTAGCCATTTTTCAAGTCTCCTGTGCTGAATACTTTTGTCCTGCTGCCGCGTGTGGCGGCACACAGCTTTTTTCCGATATATTGTATAATATTATTGACAGAAAATCAATACCGCAAGCGTAAAAAAAGCGCGAAAAAAAGGAAAAATCAAAAATTTCACGCCGGCTCGCCTGTCAGTCTCGCTCCGGAGCGGGTATCGTCAGCGCCTGTCCCATCGCCTGAGTTGCGGCGCTGTAACGGATGTATTCGCGCGAGCGGAGCGGCGACATTGAAAGACGCCTTACTCTTTCGCCGTCGGCATCCGATATCGCCACATATACCGTACCCACCGGCTCGGTATCGGTCCCGCCGCCGGGACCGGCATAGCCTGTCGTGGCAAGTCCGATATCCGCACCGAGCGCCAGCCGCACGCCGCGTGCCATTTCGGCGGCTGTCTCGCGCGAGACCGCCGTATGCGCTTCAAGCGTTTCGCGCTTTACGCCGAGCAGCTTCATCTTCGCCTCGTTGCAGTAGGTCACACAGCCGCCGAGGAAAACATCCGAGCAGCCGGCAATGTCGGTGAGCCGCTTTGCCACAAGCCCGCCGGTGCAGGATTCGGCGACCGCCAGCGTTTTCCCCGCGGCGCGCAGCTCTGCGAGCAGCGCGTTTTCGACCGAACCCACATCTATGCCGTAGATATACCCGCCGACCTCGGTCGCGCGTATCCTCTTTATCGCCTCACGGCACATTGCGTCAGCGGCTTCATGCGTGACAGCGCGCGCGCTCACACGGACGCGTACCTCGCCCTCCGTGCAGTATGGCGCAACGGTGGGATTTTCCCACTCCTTCATCATAGGGCGCAGGTGCTCCTCTACCGTGGATTCACCCATACCGAGGATATGGACGTTGTGGCTGACTATCACCGACCCCGAACGGCGGCAGAGATACGGATGTACCCGCTCGCGCCAGAGGGTGGTCATTTCTATCGGCACGCCCGGAAGCAGTATCGCTGTCTTGCCGCTTTTTTTGTCCTCCACAGCCATAGCCGGAGCGGTCCCCCAGTCATTTTCAAAAATGACCGCCCCCTCCGGGATCATCGCCTGCTTTATGTTGTTTTCGGGCATTTCTCGCCCGGTATCGGCAAAATAGCGGCGTATTTTGTCGAGCGTGTGCTCGTCAAGATGCATGGGAAGCCCGAAATACTCCGCCACTGTTTCCTTGGTGAGGTCGTCGCAGGTTGGTCCCAGACCGCCGCTCATAAACACGGCGTCCGCATGCTCAAATGCCGCCGCAAGCGCCGAACGCAGCCGTTCGGGGTTGTCCCCCACCACCGCCTGACGGTATACCGGAATACCCATTTCCGCAAGCCGCTGCGACATGAACGCCGCGTTGGTGTTCACAATGTCGCCAAGCAGAAGCTCGGTACCGACGCAGAGGATCTCTGCGCTTTTTATTTCAGTTTCAAACATTTTATCGCCTCCGAAAAAACGACGCAGACCGACATTCGTCCGATGCGCGTCGCATCTGTATGTGTTATCGGTATATAATG
Organism: uncultured Anaerotruncus sp.; assembly: GCA_958414155.1. The sequence goes on from CATYWI010000029.1 coordinate 6,970, forward strand.
TCTCCGTCCGTTTCGTCCGTCATATCCGTCAAAGTGAATATCAGCATCTAATATATTACATTTATGTAATATAATATATCAAAAGCATCTTGCAAGTGTCGGATCGTGACGACCGGAGCGGACGACAGTCTTCAACATAATTATATCACCGGCAGAGCATTTTGTAAACCGCGGCACGCAATATTTGTTGACTTTTACGCGCGCGTGTGGTAATATTATAGCATATCGGATGTGACAGGAGACGTAAAATGTCGGTTTGCACTATATGTCCGCGCCACTGCGGTGTGGACCGCCGCACAGGGCGCGGCTTTTGCGGCGTGGGCGCCGAGCTGCGCGTATCGCGCGTTATGCGTCATTCGTTTGAAGAGCCGTGCATATCCGGCAAGCACGGCGCGGGCGCAATATTTTTCACCGGATGCAATCTCGGGTGCGTTTTTTGTCAGAACGCGCCGATAAGCCACCCGGAGCCGGGGCATGAGCCGGGCGATGAGATATCCCCCGCAGAGCTGGCGCAGATAATGCTCGATATTCAGACTGCGGGGCTTTCGTCTGTCGATCTTGTCACGCCCACACATTTCACGCCGCGCGTTGCCGAGGCGCTGCGGCTGGCACGCGCGAGCGGGCTTTCACTGCCGGTGGTATGGAACAGCGGCGGATATGAGTCGGTGGACACGCTTGCGGCTGTCGCAGGGCTTATCGATGTGTACATGCCCGATTTCAAGTTTTTTTCACCGGAGTTATCAAAAAAATACTCGGCGGCATCCGATTATGCCGACCGCGCAGCCGAGTGTATCGGATATATGTACCGCGTCCTCGGCGAAGCGCGCTTTGACGGCGGAATGATGCGGCGCGGAGTGCTCGTGCGGCATCTGGTGCTTCCGGGCTGCCGCCGCGACTCGTTTGACGTGCTGCGACGGCTTGCCGGGATCGTACCGCCGGCCGGGATAAAGATCAGCCTTATGAGCCAGTATTCGCCGGAATTCTACACGGGCGACGACCGGGTCATGCACCGCCGAGTAACATCGTTTGAATACGATTCGGTAGTAGCGGAGGCAGACCGCCTCGGATTTGACGGATATATGCAGGCGCGAGCATCATCCGGAACAAAATACACCCCGGAATTCGGCGAACACATGACCGTGGACGCCTCCTGCCGGGGCATAAAAGATAAAGAATAAACCTTTCCGCACGGGTCTGCGGCGTTCCTGCCGCGCAAACAATCAAATACACAAAATGAGCTGTCGCGCGATGCGCGACAGCTCATTCATATTATTTATGGCCGTCGCTTCAGTCCTTATATATGGGGAAGCTGTCGGTCAGCTCGTGCACCTCGGCGGAAATGCGTTCGCGGTTGGCATCGAAATCAAACACGGCATCGGAGATAAATCCCGCTATCTTCTCCATTTCGGCAATACCGAAGCCGCGTGTCGTCACAGCCGGCGTTCCCACTCTGAGTCCCGATGTTATCATAGGCTTTTGCGGATCATTCGGCACCGCATTCTTGTTGGCGGTTATGCATACCTC
>CATYWI010000030.1 GCA_958414155.1 uncultured Anaerotruncus sp.
GGAGGCGCGCCGCGCTCTCATCGATGTCTCGTCGCTGCCCGATGAGACCGAAAGGGCGACTCTCTGACGCGATATTCCTGCCCGTGCGCTTTATAATTTTCCGATCTTTGCCCGGGACTGCCGCGCTGTTGTGCGACAGTCCTTTTTTTCAAAAAAACGGACCTCCCGGCTGTCATAGTTAATGGAAGGAGATCCGGCACGGTACCGACGTGAGCTTCTTTCCAAAACGAAAGCGAGGTAAATTGCCCGATGACAAACGATGAACTGACACGTCTTTTCCCCTTGGTGCGCACAGGGGATGAGCGCGCCTGCGAGCAGCTATGGAATGGGATGAATATTCCCGTTTATACGGTTGCCTTGCGTATACTTGACGATAAATATCTTGCCGAGGACGTCACGCAGGAGGTTTTTGTCAAGCTGTTCCGTGACCCGCCGGGAGGCGAGGTGCGCAATCCGCGTGCGTGGATATTCAGGATCACGCACAATGCCGCACTGAACTGCCTTGAGCGTCAGCGCGTGCGTGCTTCCGATGAACTTGACGAGAGCAAGGCTCCCGTGACCTCGGACGACTGCGACACAAGGCTTGACATCGCATCTGCACTGTCAAGGCTCGGGTGTACGGAACGCGAGATCGTCACTCTGCGCGCAGTCGCCGGTGCGAGCTTTCGCGAGATATCCGTGGCTGTCGGGCTTCCGCTCGGAACGGTTTATTTCAAATACCGTCAGGCTATCGCCGCATTGCGCGATATGCTTTCCTGACGCACAAAGAGAGGAGAATCACAATGAAAAAGACAATATGCACGTTGCTTGCGCTGTTAATGACGCTTTCGGCGATGTGCTTTGCAGTATCGGCGGATGACGTTATGTCGGCGGGCAGTCTTCCCGTCGGTGAGGTCGCAGGGGAGATAATGACCGGACGCGCGCCGCAGGACGTTCCTGCCGTTGATGACGTCACAAGAGCGAGTGATACGGAGGCGATAGGGAAGGGAGACACCTTTCTTGAGGTATACGCGGGGTGGCGTGTTTTCGGGTATCCCGAAAACGTAGCCGGGGTGACGCGCGACCGCGTGACCGATTACGGCGGCGAGCTTGCAGTTTCGTTCACTCCCGATGAATACACGGTGCTTGTTACCGACGATTCGCCGGAGGCAATAGAAAAGATACACACGTGGAAGAGCGACGGCAAGGGCGTCAAGGTGAATTTTGCAAAGACCGTGACCGGATACAGCGGAGCGGCGGTGACAATGAAATATTCATACGATGAGCTTGCCGTTGTTGCAAACAGCATTATCGGGGATATTCTGGACCGCAACGAAAAAATAAATGTCAACGGCAGTGAGCGCACAGCTGTGTTTGCACGGATAGAGGAGCTTTCAAACCGTGTCGTGCTCACGCTTTACAGCTATATTGACGCGGACGGCGGCGTTGTCGATGCGGCAACGACAAAGGCTGTGGCAAAATTCTACCGCGAGAAATATGCGCTCGACAGCGTTGTGATAAGGGAAATAAAAAGCATCATACCGACCGGAATCGGCGAGATCACCAGTCCCGTATGGGAGACCGGCAGGGCGCCGTCCGACTATCCGGTTCAGGACGACAAAAGGCAGCCGGAGCTGTACCCCGTGAGAGGCGGTGATTCAAAGGATGCCTACGGCTTGCCGGGCAGCAAAAAAACGGATGTGAAGTTCCTTTATATTGCGGCATTCGTGATACCGGCAGTTGTGCTTTATGTGCGCCGTCGCAGGGCGGAGCTGCTTGCTGTTGCGGGAGGCGGAGCACACACATCCGCTTCGGTCCGCAGTGAAAAAGAAATACTGCGGGAAATATCCTCGGTGTCCGAAAAGCCGGACGACGGACTCTATGACAGGATAATGAGAGACAAGAAGGACTGAGGCGTATCGGAAATAAAATATCGATCAATGGGCTGCCGCGCAAACGCGCGGCAGCCCATGAGTTTTTTACTTGTTCTTGTGAATGACGGTTTTTCCGTCGCTTATGAGTATCACCGTTCCGTCGGTGTCCGTGCGGTATACCGCAGCGCCGGACGCCGCAAGGCGGCGCAGCACGCCGAAATCGGGATGACCGTAGTCGTTGATCTCCGCACAGGATATCACCGCATATCCGGGGCTGAGGGCGCGTACCCAGTCGTCGCATGTGGAGGTTGACGAGCCGTGGTGTCCGACTTTCAGTATGTCACAGCCGGGAAAATCCTGCCCGAATGTCGTAAGCACTGCGCGTTCGGATGCCTCACCCGCATCACCGGTGTATATGGCGCTCGTTCCGCCGTAGGTTATCCGCACAACGGTCGAGGCATCGTTGCCGTCTGCTTTTTCCGGCACTGACGGAAGTACGGTCACGCATATCTCTCCGATGTCTATCGCAAGCCCGGCGTAAGCTGTTATCTGTTCAACGCCGTGCTCTGCCGCCGTGCCGCAAAGTCTTTGATAAAGCTGTGTGCCGTCATCTCCGGAGGGCATAAGCGCACGTACCACCTCAAAATTCTCAATTACCGCCGCGGCTCCGCCTATGTGATCCTCGTGCGGATGTGAAAAAACAGCAAGATCTATGCGATGCACTCCCGCCGCTTCAAGCATATTGCAAAGCCGCTCCTCCGACTCGCATGAGCCGGCGTCTATCAGAACGCACACGTCCCGCGTGACTATCGCGGCGGCATCTGCCTGCCCGACATCGAAGAAATAAAAATACGCCTGTCCTTCCGGAATGCCGCCCATGACTTTGCCGTATATCCATGCGGCAAGTACGGAAAGCAGAAGCACCGCGGCGGCGATTGTTCCGACAGCCCTGCGGTGCTTCCGTATGCGCCCGGAAAGTCCGGCTGCTGTCCGGTCAGTCAAGACCTGCCTCGCAAAGCTCGATGCCGTTTACAGTGCTGCCGTCAAGGTGAATGATAAGCTCAACGCCGTCGCCGATGTCGTAGCGCATAGCCTCTCCGGCGGCTGTAAAATCACTGCCGTAAAGCGCTTTTATTTCATTTTCGGTCATGCCGACACGTCCGCCGTGCGGAGCCGTAATGTCGGTGCCGTGAATGTCGATGAGGTAGAGTATCTCTTTTCCGCCGTTCATATAAGTGTAAAGTGAGTAGGAATTGTAGACGTATATCTTGTCCTCGCCGTCATAGTGGCAGCTTTGCGCCTTCATAACGTCCACAGCCTCTCCGAGAGGGGAGAGCGTCCGGTCGTCTATCTCCATACCTATCCACGCCGACATGCCGTCAAGACGCACGGTAAGGTTGCCTCCGTTGTTCCCGGTCGGAGCCGAGGCGCCGGATGCTCCGCCGTCCCCGGTGGTTTTTCCGCATGCGGCGGCAAAAACGGTAAGTGTAAGTAATAACAGTGCGATGAATGCTTTCTTTTTCATTTTTTCTCCTTATCGGTAACGGGAGTCGAATACGGCAATCCCTTTAATACTGTCGGACGGAATGCCGATGTACGCCGAAAAGCCCCAAGTGGAGCTGTCTGCATCGAGCTGTGGGCACGCCTCAAAGTAAAACGTACCGTCGTACGCTTCAATGCGGAGGTATACCGCGCCGTAAAAATCGCCCGTGCTCCCGGTGATGTGCGTCAGCCCACGCACGACCTCTGTCTTTATATCCTCCGGGCGAATCTCCGTGGCTCCTTCCGGTGCGTTCCTTTTCGGCGCGGGGATGACCGGAGCCTCGTAAAGCAGGTTGCGCAGATTGCGCTCGGCTATTTCGATAACCACTGCATCGCGCGGCGCGGCGGTGAGAAGGTCCAGCCGGTAGGGCACGACGCGCGAAATGTAAGCCTCGGCAAAGTCGCCGGCCATAAGCGGGTAAAGCGCCACACCGAACGAATCGCGGAACAAAAGCAGACTGCCTTCTCCGCCGCCCTGAGTCTCGATGATAGGGTCGTCTGTCGATCTGAAGTTTCCCTTGTAGCTGAATCCGCGCACGGTATTGAAGTACGCCTGCGTGTCGGGACGGCGCCATGCGGGCATGAGCATAGCGGAAAGATCGCCGTCGTAATCTTCACGGAAGGTGTATCCGCCGGATATATAGTCTGTGTACCGATGTGAAAGCGCATCCGCTGTCATGCGGTAAGCCACGGCTGCACCGAGGCTGTTCCAGTGCGTGTCCTTCTTATGATACGTCTGCACACCGGCATCTCTGAGCGCGGCGGAAAGACTCAGATAGTAACTTTTGCCCGCCATTGCCGCGTCAAGCGCGGTGAGGAACGAATCGCTTCCTTGCGTATAATTGAGCGGCATAAATTCCGGGTAGACCGTGTTTTTGTTTGGAGCGGCGATGAAAACGAAGCTGCCGCCGGTCGATATTACGTATTCGTTCACAAGCTCAAGCGTGCGGCATAGCATTTCAAGCTCGCCGTCGCGCGGCGCGCTCCTGCCGGTGTAGTCGTCAAGCGTGTCTGCGTAAAACAGCCACCCCTCACGCCCGACTATCACCTTGTCCTTGACCGAGGTGTGTAAAAGCGTATCCACCGCGCCGGAATAGGCTGTTATCAGCCACTTGCCCGCGCTCATGCGGTCCGAAAGATATTCGTCGGCTTTCGCCGCAAAACCGTAGTCAAAGCGCCCATCTGCGTTAACGGGTGAGGGAGCCTTTCCGGTCCCGGTCCCGAAAAATGGAGAAAGCCAGACCGGTATTGCAAGCAATACGATAAATAAAGCCGTAAATGCGATATACAAAGTTTTTTTGTTCATTTTTCAAAAACGTGCGTACAGGAACGGAGTGTATGTGCTTGCCGCAAGAGCGGCGGCGGAAAGCACCGTAACGGGGATTACGGCAACATATGAGGCTGCGTTCATGACACTCAGAATGCGCTTGCCGCACCGTTTTCCCGAAAGTGCTTTTTTTATTATCGGTAGCACCGGCATGGCAAATACAGCCGCCGAAAGAAGCGTCACCTCAAAGCGCGGGTCGAAAAATTCAAGCGCTTCACGAGCGCCGGAAGCGGCTGGCGACAGCATTGCGGCAAGGTATCTTCCCGCCGCGCCGAGCGATGGCGAGCGGAATATAACAAACCCCGCCGTTATCGCAAGCGCGGTGTATATGCGGATAAGAGGCCGCAGGCGCGGGCTGTCGGCGCGTATCGCGCCGATATGCTCAAGCATTACAAAAACGCCGTTGAGAAGTCCCCATACGATGAAGGTGGCGGCGCTTCCGTGCCATATGCCGGTGAGCAAAAATACTATCATTATATTGCGGCAGGTGACGGCGCGTGAACAACGGCTGCCGCCGAGGGGAATATAAACATAGTCGGTAAACCATGCGGAAAGCGATATGTGCCAGCGACGCCAGAAATCGCGCATCCCGCATGCCGCATACGGGTAGCGGAAGTTCTCGGGCAGATCATAGCCGAGCATTGCGGCAAGCCCCAGCGCCATATCCGTATAGCCGGAAAAATCAAAATAAAGCTGAAGAAGATATGAAACGGCGCCGAGCCACGCGGGCAGGCACAGAGTGTAAAGCCCGGCGTCGGAGAATATGCGGTCAGCGGCTATCGCCAGTATGTCGGCGATGAACAGCTTTTTGAAAAGCCCGAGCACAAACCGGCGTATCCCGCGGCAGGTGCGCGCGGCGCTCACCTGCGCCGTGCGGTCAGCGGCGGCAAAATCGCGGTATTTGGCTATCGGACCCTGCACGAGCTTGGGAAAGAAGATGATGTAAAGCAAGACCTTCGCCGCATTCCGTTCCGTAAGTTCCGGATCGCGGCAGGTGTCGATAATGTATGAAAGTGCAGAGAATGTAAAAAACGATATTCCGAGCGGCATACCGAAGGATGAATATTTGAATACCGCAAGAACGGCAAGCAACACGACAGATGCCGTTGCCGCAACTGCCTTTCTCGCACGCGGAATGCTTGCGCCGAGAATTCCGCAAAGCCACGCCACAAACGCGGCGGCGACAGGTACGAGCGTGCGCGGTCCCTCGCTCCATGCGTAAAAAACAAGGCTTGCGGCAATTATCAGCCACCGGCGCAATGCCTGCTGCTTCCCCGGAAGCAGCAGGTACGCCGCAAGGAAGGGCGGCAGAAGCATAAAGAGAAATGATACCGAGCTGAATGTCATTGATTGTCCTTTCAGTCGGGACGGTACCCGTATGACAGAAGTGTGTCGAGCGTCATTTTGTTTGTCTGTCCGGCGTAAAGACTCTAAACCGGGTCGGAATAGTAGATCTCGCCGGACGGATCGTATATTTTGAGCCAGTAGTGCGAGTAGCCCAACGGATCGTAGCCGTGGACGATCTCGGTGGTGTAGCCGAGACGCTCAAACAGGCAGTAGGCAAGCGACGAAAAATGGTAGCACGATCCGGTGCCGCTGTTAAGCGCCTCAACGGAAAGCTCACGGCGCATTCCGGCGGAAAAGCCGGGAACATCCATGAACTTATAGGTTATCGAACCGCGCACGGCGCGCCATATGCGGTGATAATCCCCGCCTGCGGTATATTCGTCGAGCAGGTGGTCAAGATATGCGTCAAGATTAGTAAGCGATGCGGGCGCCGTGGACGCGACGCCGTCCGCATCAAAGCGGTATATATCCCATTCGGTATCACGCAGCATAACGCCGTCCCCGCCGAGATAATAGCGCTGTCCGTCGCGCTCCTGCCAGCCGGTGAGCATAAAGCCGCGCTCGTCGTAAAGGTAGCGCCTGCCGTCGCGGTCGAAAAAGCCGCGTATAAGCCCGTCATCACCGGAAAAATAATATGACGTGCCGTCAATAACGACCTCGCCGTCCGCACGGCGGTTGTCAGAATAGTAGAATGTCCTGCCTCCGTATGTGACCCAGCCCTCGGCAAGCTCGCCGGAGTCAAGGAAGAACCATTCCTTGCCGTCCACCGTGTATTTGCCGGATGCCATACCGTCGGTGGGATCAAAATAATATTTTTTACCCTCAATGATCTGCCAGCCGCTCAGAAGCTCGCCGTCGCGAAGGTAAAAGGTTTTGCCGTCGGTGCGTGTGAAGCCGTCGCCCGAAAGTTCCCCGGAGGAGCTGAACAGCATCTCTGTGCCGTCAACGGTGCGCCAGCCGGCGTACATCCCGTCGTCCGCCGAGAAATAATACAGCTTGCCGCCTACTGTCTGCCAGCCGAGGAGGGCTGCGCCGCTTTCAAACAGGTACGTGTGTCCGTCAACCGTGTAAAAGCCGTCGGGGGCGGCGGTGTATGCGGGTGTGAAATAGAACAGACTGCCCTCTGCCGTCTGCCATCCGGCGACAAGAATGCCGTCTTCGGCTGCATAGAGAGTGTCACTGCCGTTTCTTATCAGCCCGGTCAGACGCTTGCCGTCCGAAGCAAAGAACATATCTCCGCGCGGCGTTGTGCATATGCCGGTCTGCATTATGTATTTTGTGAAGAAATATATATTTCCGTTGATCTCGCAAAGACCGTTTGCCGCACCGTTTTCGGAATAGTATCTGGTCCCCGCGGAGGAGGTGTAAAACCCGCATACGGGAAAGCCTTCGCTGTCGAAAAGGAATTCCGCACCGTCCACCGTGGCTTCTCCGCTCACCGGAACACCGTCGTACCCGCGGTATCTGCGTCTGCCGTCGGGCAGTGTCTCCCAGCCGGTGAGGAGTCTGCCGCTCGTAGGATCGAAGTAATAAGTGTGCCCGTCTATCTCGGTGCTGCCTGTACATACGGCGCCGTCGGAGCCGGAATAATAAAGTCCGCCTCGGTAGGATATCCATCCGTAAAGCAGATACGAATCATCGTCAAAGCAGTACAGTCTGCCGCCGTCGCGGTGCATCCCGCGCACAAATGTGAGTCTGCGCGTGTCGAAAAAACGCGTGCCGGACGCGCTTTTTCGCCATCCCGTGCGCAGGAAAAAAGCCGCCGCCGCAAGGACCGCCGCCAGCGCCGCGATGATTATCAGGATCTTTTTTTTCGTCCGCCGTCCGCCTGTATTTTTCAACATGATAAATCCTTTTTCTTATAGTATAAGTATTATACTATAAAATCGCGCACAGTGTCAAGTACCGTGCCGAAAAATAGCGATCCGTATAATATGACCGCGAAAAAATCGATATGGGTACACTGCGCACTGCCGCGCTTGACTGAAACGGCGGATTGTGATATAATAATATGGTTAAACCGTGAAAATGAAAGGAAGACCGTCGGATATGGCTGAAAAAGCAAAAAGCACAGCGGGTAAAAAGACCGAACAGTATAACGATCAGAGTATAGTAATGCTCAAGGGGGCAGACCGCGTGCGTTTGCGCCCGAGCGTCATTTTCGGTTCTGACGGACTTGACGGCTGCGAGCATGCCTTTTTTGAGATACTTTCGAACGCCGTTGACGAGGCGAGGGAGGGCTATGGCAGCGAGATAAAGGTCACGGTCTTCGAGGATCACTCCATCGAGGTGGACGACCACGGCAGAGGCATCCCGATGGACTATAACGAGAAAGAGGGAAGATATAACTGGGATCTTATCTT
>CATYWI010000031.1 GCA_958414155.1 uncultured Anaerotruncus sp.
AGCGCCCGGCGCACAAAGCAAGAGGACTCCTTTGGAAGTTTGTCGGCGGCAAGGTGGAACCCGGCGAAACCAAAGAACAGGCGCTCGTTCGTGAATGTCGGGAAGAGCTTGCCGTCACTCTCTCTGTCGGCGATGTGTTTATGGATGTTATCCACGAATATTCCGACATCACCGTGCATCTGACGCTGTTCAACGCCGCTATTGCCGATGGCGTTCCGCAGAAGCTGGAGCATAACGATATCCGGTGGATCATACCGGAAGAGATCCCGGAATACGACTTCTGCCCGGCAGATGAAGAAATACTTGTACAATTAATGAAACGAAGCCAATGGAGGTGAAAACATGATAGATAAGAGAAAAGTTACGCATTCTTTTACTGCGTATCAATGCAGAATCTGCCCAAAATATCGCACAGATAATTTGCTGACAAAATCTGAAGAAAATGAGGATCCTATAGATTTAGCAGAACTTCTTGATCAATATTTTGCATACATAAAAAGAAGTAAAATTGATGAATATACAAGTAGGACGATTCTGTTAGAACAAAGCAAAGAGGAAACAGATATTACGGATAGTGTTAAACGAATTGTAGTTCATCCAAAGGCAGGAAAAGCGAATGAAGATTTCACGGTTGTCGCACATGACACAAATGCGATAACTCGATTTGACGGAAGCAAAAATTCGGCTATCTATAGCCATAGCGTTTTTTGCTATTTGAAGGGTGAGAAAAATGTTTTCATTTTTCACAGATACGGACAAAGTGGTTGTAAAACGGCTTTCCAAAATACGTTCAATACTTTCCTGTCATCAAAAGGGTTGGTATGCCATTTAGATGTCTTGGTTTCCGATGGAATGTTTGAAGGACATGAAAAATATCATCCAGAAAAACTTAGCCTTATTACTACTTACGAGGATGTTTCAAGTGATCCTGCAGATAATATAGGAAAAAAGAAGCGAAAAAAGATTGAACAAGAGGTTATAATAGCACTGAATGCTCCTAAGGCCGTTAATATTGTTGAATATTTGCGTAACATAACAAAAAAGCAGCCAACAATTACAGAACTTAAATCAGTGTTAATTAAAGATTCTTTTACTGATCAATTTGATGACGCTAAGCTGACACTTAAATTTGGTCAAGTTAGAAGGAAAATTAGCCTGTCGGAGTTTTCAGGGTTGATTGCAGAATATGATATTACAAGTGAACTTGAATACGCGGCAGATGGTTCTGTAAAGAAGGAGAGTTTGTATGCGTTAGCTGATCAGTATGCGCTGACGTTTTTGGAAGATAAGGAGTAATACTATGGAAATATGGCAAATTATATGTGCATTGGTTGTATTGGTATTAGTTGCTTTTAATCCTAAGGTACAACTTACTAAAATTTTTGTAGAACAGTTTAAAGTTTATACTAATGATAAAACAAAGAGGCTTTCCCCATTTGATATTGTTTCTTTCATAGTGGCTCCTATTGTTTTGAGTGTGATAGTTGCAATATCATTACCTTATGAAGAAATGAGCAAAGCTTCCGGGACAATAATAACAGTTTTTTCGATAGTAGCGACATTATTGTTATCGTTTTTGGCATTGCTTGTTGATAAGAGCACAACGAATTCAAAGGAAAAAGAAGTTGTTAAACAGACTTTTGTAACAATAACAGTAGACATAATTTACTCTATATTTGTAGTTGTTTTGTTTGCGATTCCGTATTTTATTGAGCTAAATGCGATTTTTGAGAAAATATTTGTTGGAGTAGTATCTTTCTTAATAATTAAGATTTTGCTTAATGTTTTTATGATATTAAAACGAGTATTTGCAGTTTTGAATGATGGCAATGATGCCAACAAAAAAAATTGAAATGAGTGATAAGTATTTAAATGAAATCTGCGAACGCTGGGGAAACACCTCGGCTTACCGCGAGCATGAACAAAAAGCAAAAACCTACACAAAAGAGAGGTGGGCAGAGGCAAACGATGGCTTGATGGCTATATTTGCTGAGCTTGCCGCGTGCAAGGACAGCGGTGCGAGTGCTGATTCTGCTGAGGCACAGGCGCTTGTAGCCAAGCTTCAGGCGCACATCACCGCCAGCTATTACACCTGCACCGATGAGATTCTCTCAGGTCTTGGCAAGATGTACGTTGCCGACGAGCGGTTCAAGAAGAATATTGACAAGTATGATGAAGGAACCGCCGTATTTGTTTCGGAAGCAATAGCTGTATTCTGTCAGGAGAAATGATATGATTAGAGAACTTATGCACGATCCGATTTTCCTCGCCGGGAAGTCGGAGATTGCGACAAAAGAAGATTTACCTGTCGCGCAAGACCTGCTCGACACATTGATGGCACACAAAGAAACCTGTGTCGGTATGGCGGCGAATATGATCGGCGTGAAAAAACGAATCATTGCGATTCTTGATGAGAGCGGACGAGCTGCGGTATACACCGTGATGCTCAATCCCGAAATCATCAAAAAGGATGATGCGTATGACACCGAAGAAGGCTGTCTGTCACTTCTCGGAGGTTCCCGCAAGTGCAAGCGGTATAAAACCATCAAAGTGCAGTATCAGACTGTCACAATGCAGACAAGGTTGAAAACCTATACCGGCTGGACGGCGCAGATCATTCAGCACGAGGTGGATCATTGTAACGGGGTTTTGATATAGTCTGCAATACGATTGATACTTAATTGCTAACTTTCCCGTTTTCGCTGGACTCTCCACTGCCTTTGTGATATTGTGTGTGCTTACAAAGGAGGTGCGCACAATGGCATGGATTACGGCAAAAAAGCATATTGCGGCAAGGCAAATGAAAAAGAACGGAGGCTGTATTTCCGGGGACAAACCCGGAGGTGCAGTCTCCGTTTGTGTTACAGGCGAAGGGGTGAAAAGCAATGAATAGAAACTGCAGTCCCTCCGCCATCGGCGGGCGCATTGCCGACTTACGCCGCGAAGTCGGGATTACACAAGGAGAGCTGGCGGAAAAAGCGGACATTTCGGTGGTGCATCTGTCAAACATTGAGCTCGGCAAGAAAACGCTGGGACTGTCTGCACTCATCCGCATTGCAGAGGCGCTCGATGTGGCAACCGACTGGATTCTGCGGGCAAACACACCCGGCACATACGCCGTAGCAAACGAGAAAATCGGAGAGTTGCTTGCCGATTGCACGAATGACGAAATGTTGAGCATTCTTCGCATTCTCGAAGAAGTCAAGAAAGCCATGCGGCATAACTAAATAAGGAACGGCGTTAGCGGGACTGTCAGCCCCGCTTTCGCGTTTGAATGTAAGCGAAGGGCAAATTTACAAGCGAACATATAAATCGCGCGTGCGACCGTTTTGACGGCAATGTAAGCCATCAGAATCTGCGCCGAAGGAAACAAAGAAAAAACATAGCGAAACAAAAAGTTCTGAAAACCTATTGACAACGCGTTTTTGCCATGGTATAATAACAAAACAATGAGTTCCGAAATTATCAGAGGTGCATTTATGAGAGTCATGAGTGAAGAAAAACTGCAAAAGCTCGCGGAGTTTATCAAGCAGTATGCGCGGGACAACAACGGGGAGTCCCCGAGCCTCGCAGATATCATGGAATATATGGGCATGGTCAAGTCGACAGCGTATCGGCATATCTTAGAGCTTGAAAAGCGCGGTATCATTTCCTATTCGGGGAAAAATACGTTGGAAACACCCTTGCAGAAGAAAATGCACGTGATGTCCCGCCGTATTCCGGTGGTCGGAATGATCGTGTGCGGCACGCCCGACGAGCAGGAGGAGCATATTTCAAGATACCTTGCCGTTCCGGAGGAGTGGCTCGACGGTGAATGCTTTCTGCTGGAAGCATACGGCGATTCCATGGCGGACATCGGCGTTCACGCGGGCGACCTTGTGCTGGTCAAGAAAACAAACGTCGCAAATGACGGGCAGGTTGTCGTTGCGCTTACGGAAGAAGGAAACACACTCAAGCGCCTGCATTACGAAAACGGCAAGCCAGTATTGTATGCCGAAAACAGCAGCTACACCGAAAAACAGCGCGTCATTCACCCGAAAGAGCTGACGATTCAGGGCGTGGCACTGAAGGTCATCAAAGATATTATCTGATGCACAACATCGAAGCGAAAACCATCTTGTCTGCAAAAAATGAACAGCTGCGCTTGACCGAAAGGAAAAAACTATGACGCTTGAAGAACTGAAAATCCGTCAGCTGACAAATCAATATCTGCTCGCGCCTGCGGACAAGCTGACAGTGATGCGCGACCTTTGCGGCGTGCAGGCGCAGTTTATGACGAACGCTTTGCACTCACTGAAAATCCGTACAAACTATGACGAGCAGACCGTCGCCGAGGGGCTTGTGAAAAACTGGTCTGTGCGCGGCACGGTTCACGTGTTTGCCGAAAGCGACCTGCCGCTGTTTATCCGGTGCAACAACGGCGCGGATTATCGCAAAAACGAATGGCAGGGATATTCCTATATGAAAAATCAGCGCCCGTGCTGGGCGTTGACGCCCGAACGGCAGAAATGTCTTGCGGATATCATTCTCGCGGCGGTTGCGGAGAGGGCATACACGCGCGACGAGCTGAAGGAGCTTTGCCGCGCAAACGGGATGACAAAGATTGAAGAGGATTGTATGTTCGAGTCATGGGGCGGCGGTATACGCGAGCTTTGCGTGCGCGGCTTTATGAACTACACCGTGCAGGAGAAAAAGCAGTATATCGCCTCGCCCGAGTTTTCTCCGATTCCCGAGGAAGAAGCAAAATTTGAGATAGCGCGGCGGTATTTTACGAATATTGCACCCGCTACGATACACGACGCTATGTATTATACGGGTGCAAAACAGGCAGAGGTCAAGAATTGGCTTCGGGAATTGCCCGTCGAGTCGTTTGACTTCGGCGGCAGGACATATTATTACATACCGAACGGGAAAACATACGATGGAGACATTCCGCATTGCATTTTCCTTGCGGGATTTGACCAGCTTATGCTCGGATATCAGAAAAAGGAAAGTATCTATTTAAAGCCCGAATATCTTCGCGGCGTGTTCAATCTTGCGGGTATAGTTATGCCGTCCATACTCCTCGACGGTGATGTGGCGGGGATATGGAAAAACAAAAACGGGAAGCTCGAAATCAAGTGCTTCCGTAGCCTGACGCAAGCCGAAAAAAGCCATATAGAACAGGCGGCAGATAAGCTCTGGGGTGATATAAAAGAGGTAAAATATGTTGAAGGATGATAGCATTTTTTACACCGCCGACCGCGCCGAATGGCGGGCGTGGCTTGAGGAGCATTTTGAAACCGAAAAAGAAATATGGTTTGTGTTTCCGATGAAAGAGTCGGGCGAGGCGAGCCTTTCCTATAACGATGCGGTCGAGGAGGCGCTTTGCTTCGGTTGGATCGACAGCACGATCCGACATATTGACGCGCTGCACCGCGCACAGCATTTTACGCCGAGAAAGCCGGGCAGTCCATACTCGCGCCCGAATATCGAACGCCTCATTTGGCTTGACGGGCAGGGATTGATTCATCCGAAGATTCGGAAAAGCGTGATCGACCTCATCCGTGCGCCGTATGTCTTTCCGGAAGATATTTCGAATGCGATACAAGCCGACTTAGCCGCGTGGGAAAATTATCAGTCGTTTCCGGAGGGCTACAAACGCATTCGCATTGCCTATATCGATGCAGCACGGAAACGACCTGCTGAGTTTAAGAAACGCCTGAACAACTTCATCATAAGAACGCGGGCGGGCAAGATGATTCCCGGTTTCGGCGGGATTGACAAATACTATGGGAGCATGTGAGAAAAGCGGTATGGAAATCTCTAAAACGACACAGAGAGCACAAGGCGAAGAAATAAAGCGCATTCCCATTGCGCGTTGTCCGGTGGACGGTTGCGGAAGAACGCTTCTGTACAGCACGGATCCGAAAGAGAAAAACACGGTGACGATCAGCGTTGCCAAGCCGGACTACCAAGGTAAAACGATGCTGTGCCCGCGGTGCAAAACCATGCTTGCGGTGATTGAAAAGCCGAAAGTGGCGCGGGGATATGTCGCCATTCCTGTTACAAGCGCAACATTTTAATCGAAAGTGAGCCATCCTCCCGTCGGTGAAAACGGGAGCTAAGGGTGAGTATCAGAAGATTTTGCAGAGTGCAACTCTGTTTTCTTCCGATGCTCACTTTTTCTTTTTGCAAAAAATAACGGAGGTGTTATATGAAAAACTCAAACACTTTGAACACATCGAGCATCAAAAATTTTGATGAGCTGCCGCTGTTTCTTAACGCAGAAACGGTTGCGAATGTGTTGGGGATAGCCATGTCCTCGGCATACGAGCTGATGAAGGAAAAAGACTTTCCCGCGTTGCGTGTCGGGAACCGTCTGATTGTTCCGAAAGAAAAGTTCATCGCGTGGGTAGAAATGAAAACGGAGGTGAGTAAATGAGCGGTATCTGTCCCGAGCTTGACGCAAGGCTTTCGGCGGAGCTTGACCGTTACTATTTTTCAACTGACGGCTCGGGGCTGAATCTCGACCGATGGGAAAAGCACCGCGTGATAAATGCTCTGCATCGGCTGTGGAATATCGAAGAAATCGCTTGCTACGGAGTCGGCTTTGCAACCGAGGATATCCGAAAAGTAATACTCGACCTCATGAAGCCCGCGCATATCAGGCTTGCGTTGAAAACGGTTGATTTGAATTCCGGAGCGGCATATTCACTATGGCTCGGATGTGCGATTTTTATGTTTGCAAAATTTGATGAGGATCTCCAACATGAAATCAGGAAAGGAATTCTCAGTCGCGGATATTTGCCTTTGGTTGTGGCGGGTTTTCTTTCCGAAGTGGTGATCACGGAAAAATGCAGACACATCTCGCAACGCATCAAGGTGAATCTTTCTCTCAAAGAGAAAACGCAATACGATTTTGCACGCATCGTCACGCACGGCACTGCCCGCAAATCTTATGCGGAGGGTAACTACTTCATGGTGCCGAACAGCGTGCTGTATATGGATCTCTCGGGCGGTGAAATTCTGCTATACGCCTGTCTGCTTTATTATGAAGACCGCAGGACACATACCTGCTATCCGTCCTTCCGTGAGATCGGGGAGCGGATCGGAATGTCAAAGAACACGGTGATGAAATATCTTCGTTCACTTGAAAAACGCGGGCTGGTCGAAACCGAGCAGACCTTGATAAGGACAAAGAGCGGTGAGGTTCACAACGGCACGCTGAAATATCACATCACGCCTATCGCTCCCATCAAGAAAGCGTATGACGAAAAGGAGCTTGACAAGCTGAAGCGGGAGGCGGAAATGCGGGAGCGGATTGCAAAATATGAGCGGCACACAAAAAACAGCGTTCATGCCGAAAATCACGCGGAAAACGGGCAAATGTGAAGATTTATGCGAAGGTCGATTTTCAAGCAGGAGAAAGGGCGTGCGTCAAAAACGCTCGCCCGAATCACATCGGCGGGCAGAGCCCTCCGTTTTTCACGCGTTTTGACCGCATTTGCTCGCTTTTTCGCGGGTTTCGCCGGGAAGAAAACCATGCGCAAGTGTGTGTCAAAAATCGCATGAACACAAATTCAGGCGCCTGCAATGCGAAAAAGTCAGTGTTTGCGGGCTCTTTGCAGGCGTCTGAGGCAAAAAAGGAGGCTTTTATGGAGAACAGGCAAACTCGTTTTTCTCTGCATATCAGCGAGGAAACATTGGACACGGCAAAGGCGCTCAGCAAGTCGGACGGCTCCAAAAGTGTCAGCGAATATATCGAAAAGGCGGTTGATTTTTATAATGCGTACCTCTGTAATCGCAGAGCGCCCGAGCTGATTTCTTCCGAGACGGTGGATACTTTGCGGAGAGTGCTTGACAAGCGTGAGCACGCGCGCAGCAGTGCGCTCTTCAAGCTGTCGGTTGAAATTTCAATGCTGCTCAATGTGATTGCGGCGACAAATGACATTGAAGGTGAAGACCTCGGCAGACTTCGTCACGCCTGCATCGAGGAAGTCCGGAGAATCAACGGAAGTGTTTCTCTTGACAACGCAATCGAATGGCAGAAATAAATTCGGAATCGCAATTTTTTTGATGCAGGAAACAAAGAAAAAACATCGGGGCGATTTGATAACTTTCCGATAACTCTTTCGATTTCCGCTGGATATATAAAAAGCTTTGTGGTATTGTTGTGCGTAAAAGAAGGTGAAAAATATGGGTAAACGACGTCCGAACGGGGACGGGATGGTCAGAAAAAGACCGGACGGAAGATGGGAAGCACGCATCATCGTCGGGCACAAAGAGGACGGCAAGCCGATATACAAATCGGTCTTCGGCAAGACGCAGAGCGAGGCGATGACGAAATTTTATAAGCTCCTCGAGACCTACCGCGGGGTGGAGCTGAACGAGGACTGCCTCGTGAACCTGAACGAATGGCTCGACCGTTGGCTCTGCTATCAGAAGGATG
>CATYWI010000032.1 GCA_958414155.1 uncultured Anaerotruncus sp.
AGTGCTCGCCCGCGGCGGCGTATGAGTCATGCAGAAGCGCATACATCTGCCCGGGCGTCCAGCTGTGCTCTGCAAGCACGCTGTGTCCCGCCTTGCGTCCCCAGGTCTCGTAAAGCACGACCTCCGCTCCGGGCTGATTGCGCCGTATCTTTGTGAGTAGCGCTTCAATGCCGCCGAAAAAGCTCTCGCGGTCGATAGCGGGGCGCACCGACTGCTCCTGAAGTATTATGCAGTCGAATTTGTGCTCGCCGGCGAGCATCGCGCTCACGCGCGCGCCGTGCTCGTTGTCATCCGAGGCGAGCGATGCAAGTGTGTAGCCGCCCTTTGTGACGGAAAACACCTTGACATCCTGCCCTGCCGCCTGTGCCAGCGCCTCAAGCGTTGCGGGCATATCGTTGAAGTATGTGTAGCTGTTTCCGATAAACAAAATATTCATTTCAGTTGAAATACGGGGGATTCCCGGTCTTACGAGGGTGTGCCCCGTTTTTTATTGCTTTTTGTCGTTTATAAGCGCCATGACCGCCGTCCATATGGCATCCGAGACTTCCGCCTCTGTCAGATCGGCGTTTACGGTGACGACGCGCCTGCCGCGCGCCGCAAGATAGTCAAGCGCCTCGCGGTAGTTTTTAAGCACGAGGCGCTGTGTTTCATCCGCGTCGAATATCTCTTCCTCGGTCCTGCCTGCCGCGCGGCGGCGGGCGCTGACCTCCGGCGATACCTCAAGGTAAATTATAAGGTCGGGATCAAGCGTTTCAAAGCAGGGGCGGTTAAGCTCGTATATCTGCTCCATCGAGAGGCGCGGGGTGCGGTTGTACGCCATATTTGAGGGATAATAGCGGTCGCACACTATGTCGTCTCCGGCATCAAGATGCGGCTGCATGAACGCTACATGCTCAAGCCTGTCGGCAACGTGCATGTACGCAAGCGTTTCGGGCAGTATCTTTACACTGCCGTAGTATGCGGAGCGCACTACGGCTCCGACTATATCGCGGCTGTCCGGCTCGCGCTCCGAAAGACAGCGTCTGCCGCGTTCAGCCGCAAGGCGGCGGCATAAAGCCGCCGCCTGTGTGGTCTTGCCGCAGCCGTCGCCGCCCTCAAGAACTATAAACAATCCACGCCCGGGGGCGTCGTTACGGCTGTAACTGTTCATTTTCGGTGTCATTCCTTTCTCTGCGGCTGTGCCGCCGCCCGGATCATATCCGTTTCCGCCGGCACAGCTGCGGCTTGAAAACAATATGCCTTCAGCTATGCATTTGTTTTCAGGCTTTTTTCTGCTTCAGGTGCTTTTTTTCAGTGCTTTTTTCTTTTCAGGCAGAACGCCGCGGGAATAAGTGCGGCAATGCAGCCCATTACAGCTACGGACGAGCCGCAGCCTTTTTTGTTGTCAGCCGCCGGAGCGGTAGTGGTGGGAGCAACGGGAGCAGTGGTCTCAGCGGGCTTGCTCTCAGCCGGCTTGGTCTCAGCGGGCTTGGTCTCAGCGGGTTTGGTCTCGGCAGGCTTTGTTTCCGCAGGCTTGGTCTCGGCAGCGGTCGTCTCAACGTCCTTCTGCTCGGTCGCAACAGGCTCTACGGTGTCGTTGCCCATCTGTGCCAGCGCCATGATCTCAAGGTCGCTCAGCATACGGTTGTAGATGCGCAGGTCGTCGAGATAGCCTTCAAATCCGGGGTATTTGCCGATCTCATAGTGGTTGCCCACGCAAAGAGCGGCGATCTGTACCGGTACGGACTCGGTATATGTAGCGGTCTCAACATGATTTCCGTCGGCATAGTATTTGATTGTGTTGGTGTTTACGTCGTAAACAAGTGTAAAGAGAGTCCACTTTTTGGTTTCAAGCTGAGGGGTACGGTAGTAGGTGAAGCTCTTTTCCTCATACATACCGCCGGTGGGCGCCTTGCCGTTGCCGTTTATGCAGACCTGGCAGGAGCCGGGGTAGTCGCCCCATACGAACTGCAGGTGCATATCGCCGACCTGCCATGACTGGGTGGTGAAGAAGTAGCGGTTCTTGTCGGCGGATTCAACAGGGAACTTTTCGGAGTAGATCCATACCGAGAAGGTGAGGCTGTTCATGTCGAGCAGTTTGCCCTTGAGGGTGTCGTCATAAGCCATGAAGTATGTGCCGCCGTCAAAATACACGGCGTTGCCTACGGGGCCGGGCGAGGTGTACGTGGTGCCGTACATTTTTTCAACGGGTGCGGGATTGACCTTTGACGAGTCGGCAAAGGTCTGCGCTTTGGGGTCGTATTCGTCAAAGGTGTAGTGCAGTACAAGACCATTTTCAAGGTCTACTGCGGGGGTGGCAAACGCCGGGAGCGCCAGCGCTACAAGCACCAGCACGGCAAGCATAATGGCTGTGATCTTTTTCATTTTTATATCCTCCGGTATACTTAGTTGAGCTTAAGTCCGCGCAGCGTGGTATCGATGTCTTTGTTTATGATCTTTTTGGCTCTGGTGACCTCGCTCGAAATGTCGGAGCGGCCTGCCTTGAAGGCGCTCTCAACTGTGGAGCGGACGCTGCCGAAGTTGTAAACGTATGCAAGATCGAATCTGCCGTTCTTGTAAACGATGTCAAGCATTTCGATGGCTTCGGGATCCTTATTGTACTTGTAGCAAAGAGTGATGTTGTAATATGCGGGTTTGATCTTTTTGTGCGAGATAGCCGCCATGTTTTCAAGTACAACGGCAACGCGCTCAAGATCGGGGCAGCCGACCGGCACGCCGATGGAGGCTGCACTGCAGGTGATGGGGGAGATGTATTCTGCCTGCTCCTCGTCATACTTCGGAGATGTCACGATACCGTAGGAGAAGCTGTCATCACGGTGCTCCTTGAGGGTGCCCGTTACCTCATACATAAAGAGGGAGCGCTCCTCGGAGAAGGGAGTGTGCTGACGGTTGGTGAGTTTTGAGTAGCCGTCGCTTGTCTGGTTGCCGCAAAGGATGGTGTTGAACATCGTGTCCTTTACCTTGTTGTAAGCGTTTATGTAGCGTTCGTTCACGCTGTCAAAATGCTGGGGAATGTTTTTGCTGTCATAGGAGAGCACGTTGGTGTCAAAGCCGACCATCATCGAGTAACCGGCGTTGGTGTGAGCAACGAGACCGTAAATGCTGGTGGATTCGGAAATGTCCTTTTTACCGCTGGCGTCAAGGTCGCTGGCGACCACCTTCATCATCTCGTTGAGCTTGCCGATGGTCCATTTGCCGTCTCTGACGAGCTTGTAGGGATCCTCAAGAGAGGGGTACTTTGTGAGCATATCCTTATTGAATATGGAAACGTAGAAGGATTCGTGATAGTGGAGGTGAATGTCCGAGAAGACCATGTACACACCGTCGCCTATCGCAAGGTTCTGCGTGGAGCGGGGGTACCACCATTCCTTATCAAGGTTGATGTCTGAAAGCGTTTTGAGGTCTACAAGTCTGCTTTCTGCTACGAGCTTTACGTTGCTTGAGCTGGCGTCAACAAAGAAGTCATACATGTGCGTGTCGGTGTCCTGGTCCTTGCGGACGGCGGACAGCACGTTGCTCACCGTGTCGATGACTAACGTAACGCCGACCTGTTCCTCAAGCATGGAGTTACGTTCGGTAATGGCGTCGGAAATCGTGTCTCCGAGCTGTTCGGAGGATTCCATGGTGGTGAGCGCCCAGCTGCTGATGTTGTTGAGAATGTGAATCTCGGCTTTGTCATAGTTGCCGGTGGGCAGGTTGGCATAGATGTTGTCTGTGGTATCCGCTTCCGGCGCTGTCGTTGAAGCGACAGGGGCGGTCGTTGCGTCGGGGCCGCCTGAGGGGTTCGAACATGCGCAAAGCACGCCGCATATCATCAATATGGCGAGAAGCGCGGTGATGAATCTGGCAAAAGTGCGTCTTTTGCCGTTGGTGAGTTCTGACCAGATCATATAGATTTCCTCTGTGTTTTCCGCGTCCGGGGGTGTTGTATTCTCCGGAGCAGGTTGATAAATTATAGACAAGTACATTATAGCACAAAAACGTACTCAAATCAAGCCTTGTAATTGATGTTATTTAACAATTTTTTCTCGTCCGACCGTTATCCGTTACCATTCCGGACCGCGCGGCGTGTTTATCTTGTTTTTTTGACCTTTTGCAACAGTAATAGTTTCAAAATGCCGTCGCATTGTGACATTATTTTCCATCAAATCGGAATATAATAGAAAACGGGATCGCTACGGATCACGAAAGGCAGGGATGATGAAATGAACGGAAGAAGCGAACGCCGCGAGGCGTCGCGCGCGGGGACAAGCCTGCGCGGAAAATTGGAAAGGACAGGCGAGCGGATAGCCGCCGCCGCGCGCGCGGCGGCGCCCACGCTGCCGCGCGGAGCGGTGCTTAGCTGTGTGGCGTTCATGCTTTGCCGCGCGACGCTGCTCGGGGCAAGGCCGTTCGGCTTTGCATGGCTTGCGGCTGCGCCGCACGGCGTGCCGTTTATTGCGGCGGGAATACTTATATCCGCGCTCACGCTCGGCGGCAGCGAGGGAGTTATGCTGGCTTCGGTCTGCCTCTTCACGGTGGCGCTGAGGCTCGCGGTGCGGGCGCTGGTCGATCCGCCGCACGGCGGGCGGACGCTCGACGCCGCGTTCGGCGAAAACATATATCTCAGAATGGCAACGGCGTCGGTGGCTGCGTTCTCGGCGGGACTCTGGCGGCTCATTGCGGGCGGCTTTTACTTTTACGATCTGCGCGGGGCTATCGTGTCTATGATCGTGGCGCCGATAGCGGCGGGAATATTCGAGCCGGTATTCCGCCGTGAAAATTATTATAATGAAAAAAGCGCCGCCGAGGGAGCCGAAAAGCGCCGCCGTCCGCATCGCGGGCGCGGCATACGCGCATTGGTGTACGAGCTTGAACGCACGGCGCTCAGGTACGACGCGGCACTGGCGGCAGTGCTTTTCTGCGTTGTGTTTGCATTGCGCGGCGATACGTTCGCGGGGCTTGCGCCCGGACACGCCGCGTCTGCTTTTCTGATATTTGCCGCCGCAAGGCGGCGTGACGCCTGGCGCGCCGCCGCGTGCGGAGCGTTGCTCGGCGCGGCGTTCGGCTGGCTCTGGATACCCGCCTACGCGCTGGCGGCGCTGGCTGCATGGGCGATATTCCGCGTCTCGGACATGGGCGGTGCGGCGGCGGGGGCGCTCGTTCTGTCGCTCTCGGGCTTTTTTATCGGGGGCTTTTCGGGGCTTCTGACCGTTCTGCCCGCGTCGCTGACCGGTGCGGCGGCATTCTGCGCGACTGCGGCGGCGATCACGGCGCACACAAAGGATGCCACGTCTGCCGCGGAGCCATCTGCGGTCGGCGGCGAGGCTGCGCTTTTTGATGCGCGGGAGCGTATAGGCGAGCTTTCGGATGCCTTCGGCGAGCTTTCAACGGCGTTTTCCGAGCTTGCGGAGTGCCGCCGCGCTCCCGGCGAGACCGAGGTGCGCCGCATTGCGGACGAGGTGAGCGACGAGGTCTGCGCCGCCTGCCCGGAGAAAAAGCGCTGCTGGGAACTTGAGTACGATTCAACGCTTGCGGCATTCTGCGCTCTGGCGGGCGATGCCTTCGGCGGTCACGCACGGCGCACTGCGGCAAAGCTGCCCGCGCGTTGCGGCAGACCTTCGGATATAACCGAACGCATGCGCACGCTCGCGGCGGCAGGACTGAGGCGCACGCTGGAGGATGAGCGACTTTCGCTTTTTGCCTGCGATTACCGTGCGATATCCGGCATTCTTGCCGATGCGGCGGAGGCGAACCGCCGCGAGCATACGCCGGATGAGCAAGCCGGCGAGCGCGTTCGTGCAAGGCTTGCCGAGCTTGGCGTGCGTGCGCGGTCGGTGACCGTCTCGGGCGCACGCAGGGTGAAGATAGAGGTGGCAGGCGCCGATCTCACCCGCTGCCGCACGCGCGTTTCCGACCTGCGCCGTGCGCTTGAGGCAACGGTGGGCGTTCCGCTCACCGATCCCGCCTTCGAGCTTGACGGCGGCGAGGCGACGCTTTGTCTGCGTTCGCGCAGGAGGATATCCGCCGCGTTCTCGGCGGCGCGCGGCGCGCCGGACGGCGGTGTGTGCGGCGATACGGTGATGCGGCTTGAAAACAGGAACGACTATTTTTACGCTTTCATATGCGACGGCATGGGGCGCGGCAGCGAGGCGGCGTTCACAGCGGGGGTGTGCGGCGTGTTTCTCAAGCGTATGCTTTCGGCGCAAAACAGCGTTGAGACATCACTGCGGCTGCTCAACAGCATAATCCGCGGCAAGGGCGGCGACGAGTGCTCTGCCGGGGTCGATCTGCTTGAGATAGATCTGCTCACCGGCAAGGCAGCGCTTTACAAGGGCGGCGCGGCGCCGTCCTACCTGCGCCGCGGGGACAAGATATATTCGCTTTCCTCCCAAAGCGTGCCGCTCGGCATAATCGGCGAGCTTGACGCGGGCAAGACCGAATTCGCGGTGGAGCCGGGAGATATGATACTTATGATCTCGGACGGCGTATTGGCGGGTACCGATGAGGATGCCGACGGCAGTTATGTCTGGCTGCTCGATCTGCTTTCGGCGTGCGATGCGCGTCACCTTGACGAAACGGCGCGGCGGGCGCTGCGCATGGCGCGCATTGCGGGAAGCCGTGACGATGCCTCCGCGGCAGTTATCGCCATCGGCGAGGAGCCGCCGCGCCCCGGAGACGGGGCGTGAGGACGTGCGGTAAAGGGTGTCTGCCATGCATTGTGTCGCATCCCGTTTTCCACTGTGTGAAAACATCCCGGACACTCGCGGAATCCGGCGAAAAAAACGCAAAAAAGCGCGTTTTTTTGCGTTTTTCTCTTGAAAAACCGTTTTCCCTGTGTTATAATTATAACAGCTTCATTTAATAGCCGAAAGGGGAAATAAAATGGGAAAATTCGTTATCAAGGAAACCAAAACAGGTTTCAAATTTGACCTTAAAGCAGGTAACGGCGAGATCATCGCTTCGTCCGAAATCTACAATGCACTCAAGTCTGCGCAGAACGGCGTTGAGTCGACAAAGAACAACGCTCCCATCGCAAATGTTGAGGACCAGACCGTCGAGGGCTATGCCACCGAGAAGCATCCTAAGTTTGAGATGTATACCGACAAGGCGGGCGAGTACCGCTTCAGACTGAAGGCAAAGAACGGCGAGATCATCGTGGTATCCGAGGGCTATAAGGCGAAAGCCGGCTGCCTCAACGGTATCGAGTCTGTCAAAAAGAACTGCGTTGACGCCAAGGTCGAAATGGCCGAGAAGAACGACTGATTGGATTTATTACATAAATAAACGGCTGCCGCGCTTATGCGCGACAGCCGTTTATTATGCGGGCTTTATGAAAGCATTGCTTCCATCTGGGGCATTTCAACGTCGCCGAGAGCGGCGGTGAGGGAAATGCTTACAAGGTATTTGCCGACAAGACGGATATAGATGATCTGCTCTATGTTGACTGCCGTGCCCGCTACCGAGGTTTCAAGAGTCGCCTCAAGACGGCGGTATTCGTGCTCGCCTATCTTTGTGGTGGTAGTGTTGCCGAAGGTGTAGGACATGCCGCTGCCCTCTAACT
Source organism: uncultured Anaerotruncus sp. (assembly GCA_958414155.1). The sequence continues at coordinate 7,544 of CATYWI010000032.1, forward strand.
GCTTGGTAATGTTTTCTTTGAGGCTTTTAACGCAATCGTCAACTGTGTTGACGGCCGCCGCAAGGGTGCTTATTTTTTCGATGGTCATTATGACGTTGCTTCCGCCGGTGCCGTTGGCGTGGAATTCGACCATCGAGGAGACATCGGAGGTTTCGAACTTGTCGCCGTCCTTCATCATATCAAGGGCAACGCCCATGGATGATGCAATCTCCTCGTCGGTGGAAAATGTCCAGTCGGAGGGGGCGGTGAATGTGAGATCAAGAAAATCGCTGTGATAAACGTTTCCGTTTACTGTACCGCGCTCATATTTTTTGGCAGTCCCCTTGTCGCCGCAGGCGCAAAGCGAAGCGGCAAGCATAAGAATTGCAAGAATAAGCGCAAGTGTTTTTCTGTTTTTCATAATTGTGACCGTACCTTTCTGTCTTGGTAAATTAATTATACATGAATTGGCTTGCGTTGTCAAGACCCCGGCAGTGCAGTTTCAATAAAAACGGTTGACTTTTACGTGATAATGTGCTAAACTATTAAAGAAAACGACGACCATTTGAAAGGAGCGGTAAAATGGCAATTGCAAGAAGCGAGGCGACAGACAGGCTCTTCCGGAGCATTCTCAGCCTTGAGAGCATAGACGAATGCTATGATTATTTTGAGGACCTTTGCACGGTAAAGGAGCTGATAGATATGTCGCAGAGGCTCGATGTGGCAACAAAGCTCGCCGCCGGGGTGTCTTATCAGAAGATACAGGATGAAACCGGAGTCAGCTCGGCAACGATAGGCAGAGTGAACCGCTGCCTCAATTACGGCAGCGGCGGATACAGAAAAATGATTGGGAAGCTGAAGGACGGAAAAGGAAATAAGTGACGCGATGCGATATCCGCCG
>CATYWI010000033.1 GCA_958414155.1 uncultured Anaerotruncus sp.
TATAGTGGGTATGGAGGTAAATGTTTACCCCGGAGACATGGATATTATACTTCATACCTGTAATTTAAAAAAGGAGGACAGATAAAATGAAAAGAAGTAGGATCCTTACAGTTGCCGTCGCGCTCATGCTGGCAGCAGTGATGCTCGCCATAACGGTCATGGCGACCGCGGCAGCTCCCGCGACCACTCAGACCGACGTTCAGACCCTTGCTGCTTCGACTCCGGCAGCGCCGGATACCGGCACGGCGTCGGCTACGCTCTCACGTGCGGAAGCACGTAGGTTGCGCGAAGAGAAAAAGATGGCGGAGATGCAGGCAATGTGCTCAAAGGAAGAGATATGGGCAAGGCTTCGCGCGGCAGCGGCGCTGCGTGACGACGGCGGCATGATGAGCGAACGGCTTGAAGCGTTCATCCGCGATCATAAATGCCGTCCCCGTTTTTGTACTCACGTGCCGGATATCGATTGGCTGCACGGTGTTGAGCGTGAGCGCACTAAGGTAGAAAAGGATATGGATGAGCTTAATGCGGCGGTCAATGCCCGCCTCGCAGAGGATGAAGCGCGTCTTTTGTGCACTCACGAAAATCTTTACCTGTTCCGTGATACAGATACCGGTGTCGTTGACGGCTTCTGCCCCGACTGCGGCAGAATGCCGGAGGCTATTCCGACTGGTATAAAAATTGCCGAGACAAATGCCGCCATGCGCAGCGAGTGCAGCCACACATGGGGGAATTGGACATATGTTGATACCACTCAGCATGCAAGGATATGCTCGAAGTGCTCGCAGCTTGTATATGTCGCGCATACGATAGTCGAGGCGGACTGCGTGACCTTTGAGCACTGCACCGTGTGTAACGGGAGAGATGCATCGTGGGAGATGCCGTACGGACACGAATTGGATGTGAAATTTGACAATGATGGCTGGATCGCAAGCGACTATACCGTCTATAAGCACAAATACCGCTGTGTCAGGACGAACGACTATTTTGAGCCGATATGTGACTATGTGGTATCAGTGTCCGATTGTGATATGAGCGTTAAATACTGGGATGCAGCCGAAAACGGTATGCATGAAGTATACTATGTGTGCCCCGCGTGCGAAATGTTCAAAGTAGTTGACAGTGAGGAATGCACAGCCGGAGGTGGCAGACAGTGCAATATGTGTAAAAATCCCCATCCGTACTGATGCCGATCGGCTTCCGCCTACGTTCCTAACGTCAGCTCCGGGGTGTGACCGTAGGGGGGTGCCAGATGACATTGGTTTTGGTGGCTGAACACCGCCGCTTTAAAACCGAAAAAACAAGGATACAGCGGGCAAAAATGACCAAGCCCGCATCAAAAATTCCGAGGGTCTGACCGGGATTTTTGAGGTGCTGTTAAAAACTCAACGTTTTTAACAGCACATTTTTTATCGGTCGGGGAGGCGTTCTGCCAGAAAAACGCAAAATAAATCGGTTGTCAAAGCGGGAAAACGCAAAAAACGTTAGCACTCGTTAGCGGCAAGTGCTAACGTTTACAAAATAAACATCAAATAATATATAAATGTTAATATGCGCGGAGTATAATATAGGTGTAGTCGAAAGGCAGCGACATACAGAGCTTCCCACAAGACAAAAAAAAATCAGTTAATATTAAACTTATATATTCGGAGGTATTATTACCATGTTTGAACTTACACCTTATTTCAGAAACAACCGCAAGGCAGCGCAGGTCTATGATCCGTTCCGTGAGATGGAGGATATGGAGCGCCGCTTCTTCGGAAATTCCGTCGGCTCCTTCCGTTCGGATATAAAGGATGAGGGCGATGCATATCTTATCGAGACCGATATGCCGGGCTTCCGTAAGGAGGATATACATGTTGATATCAAGGGCGATACGCTCACTATCTGTGCCGAAAGACACAGTGATTACGAGAAGGACGATAAGAAGAAGTCCTATCTTCATGTCGAACGTTCCTACGGCTCATATGAGAGATCGTTTGACGTTTCCGGCATCAAGCTCGATGCCATCAGCGTAAAGTATAACGACGGCGTGCTTGCCATCACGCTTCCCAAGGAAGAGGTAAAGCAGCCCGAGGCGCGCTCGATTGACGTTATGTAACTAAATAGACCGATCGGTGCTGTCACGCTTGGGCGCGACAGCACCGATGTTTTGAATTTGAAAATGGAAGAGATCTCCGCCGACGCGGAGATTTTTTTATTATACCTTATGTTCAGATGTGACTAAGGAGGGAACGTAGATGCAAGTCTGCGCCGTATGATAAATGTTGTCCTGGCGTTAAGACGCGAAGCGGCTTAACTCGGCAGGGTAACCGAACGTTGAAATCTGCTCTATATTTTATTTTCCGCCTACTGTCGGGGGGGGATGAAGCCGTTAATCTGAATAAACTCCCCCGAGCCTAAAAAGTCCATGTTCAGGTGTAACTAAGGAGGGCGAGTAGATGTAAGTCTGCGCCGTATGATAAATGTTGTCCTGGCGTTAAGACGCGAAGCGGCTTAACTCGGCAGGGTAACCGAACGTTGAAATCTGCTCTATACTTTATTCCCTGCCTACTGTCGGGGTGTGAGGTTATAAATCTGAAGAAACTCCCTCCCGAGTCCCAAAAAACACTTGACAGCGGGGGAGGGAGATGGTAGAATTATAATGTCGTATTTTGTTGAAATGCATCCGAGACTGAGACAGCATGCCCTGCGATAACTACTACCATCCGGACGTTACCGGGAAAGGCACCCCAAACATGAAACCGATTTCAAATAATAAAAATGCATTCCCGCACCGCGGACTGCGAAAAGTCATGGCTCTCGCGCTTGCTTTTGTAATGCTTGTATGCGGCGGTACATTGTCGGCGGTCAGAACGGCGGCAATAACAGCGTATAAAATGCCCGCACTTGACGCATCCGATGCGGAATTCAAAAAGGCGATAGAGAACCTGCGCTCGCGGGCGCTGGCAAGCTGCGGGCGGAGATCGTTCAACGGATATTGCGCATGGTACGTCAACCTGCAACTTTATCTGCTGGGCATAAACGCTAAATATGTGACCGGCGACGGTAAGGATGAATTCAATAATTACCGCGGACTGAGATACTCAAGCGGCGGATATAAAATACACGCTTACCCGGAGGACGAGTATACGCTGAAAAGCTCGCTTGAAGCAATCATCAAAGCCGCAGGGGGAAAACCCGTGCGGAACGTGCTTACAGGCTTTTCAAAGGCGGGCGGCGACGGCGAAAAATACGGTCATACGTTTTTTATACACCTGATAAGAGACGGATATGTGTTCTTTTCGGATAGCTTCGGCGTTAAGGTCGGAGGAACATATTACCCGGAGGGCAAGGCAATAAAATGTACGGTGGACGAGCTGTTTAAGTTCTATGCACCCGATTCGTTTATTTTTGACGGCGTGATATGGTTCGAGGACGAAAACGAAACACCGGCAGAGCCGTCCGAACCGAAGACGGACGTAAAATCACCGTCCGTGTGCCGCGTGGTCGCCGACGGCGGACTGCGCGTCCGCTCCGGCCCGGGTACCGGGTTCGCCAGACTTGCACTCATACCCGACGGGACCGAACTGTATGTGACCGGGATAAGCGCCGACGGACTGTGGGGACGCGTGTTTTATGACGGCAGCGACGGCTGGTCGTCGCTTGAATATATGGAGCCGGCAGCCGATCCGACACTTCCTGCCGTAGTGTATGACCATTATGAGGGCGGCGCGCATATCGCAAGATACGGGTATTCGAGCCTTGCGGACGCCGTGACAAACGCCGCAAAGCAGGTGAACGAGCCGGGCAATACCGGCAGTGAGGTCAGATTGCTGCTCACACGTACACCCGGAGATGAAAAGATCACACTTACCGACGGTATATCGCTTGATTGCGCTGCACACGGACTCGGCGGAGCCGAGGTGATACTGGACGGCGGCGAACTGCGGTCGGGAAAAAAACTTCCCGCGTTTGAGAGCGACCCGTTTATAAACTCAGAGGCGTCGAACGAAAGGTTCGTTTATAGCTCGGCGTTTTCGATATTCATGCGCTCGGCGAGTCTTTCGATATCGGATAACGTGGCAATATGCTTCGGCGCAACGATAACGGATACCACCGGACTTAAAAGCGGAGATATCACTGTGTCGCTCGTGTGGCGGATAGGCGACGAGTCGCACATAAGCCCGATGACGTATTCGGATGCCTCGGGAAGCCTTTATTTCAATACCGACGGCATTCCGCCCAAAAAGATGGCGGATACCGTGTATGCATATGTTCTTGCCACGGCGACCGATGATACCGGACGCGTTTTTGAACGCCGCTCGGAGGAGGTAAACTACTCGGTCACACGCTATGCCGCAAATATGTACGGCGGCGGCACGGGAGACTCCCGCCGTAAGCTGGATAAACTGCTGTCGGCGATGATGTGCTACGGCGCGGCGGCGCAGAAGTATTTCGGCTATAATACCGCCTCACCCGCCGATTCGGTATTGCCGGAGGAGGGCAGAACGCCTCCCGTGTATCCCGAGGATGAACTTTTCCGCCGCGCAGGGACCGCCCCCGTGGTGAATTACTCAAGCACCGCGCACATTACATCCGCAAGCCTTGAACTGCTCGACCGCGTTGGCATACGTATGCGCGCGACCGGACTGGAAGCGGGCGCAACATACCGCCTGCTCGTGTGGACACAGGCGGAGGTCGAGGCGCTCGGCGCATCCGGCGCTGCCGCCGATGAGCTTTTGCGTATAGAAAACCGACGTACTATGCTTGACCATGCCGACGGTGTGTTCGTGCTTGACGGTATATCGGCAAAAAAACTGGTTGATACATATTATTTCCGCCTTTGCGAGATAGCCGCAGACGGCACGTTGAGGTACGACCGCGTGATAACATACAGCGTTACGACCTACTGCGCCAATAAAGCCGCGGGCAGCGACGAAATTGCCGGACTTTGCCGTGCGCTGGCGGTTTATTCCGCCGCCGCAAGGGAATACTTCGGTTATACGGTCAATGCAGAGTGAATCATTGTGTTTACAGCTTGTTAGCAATATTTTATTGACTAGTCCCAAAAAAACTGATAAAATAATCATAGTAATTTTTTACCGAGCGGATGCTATCCCTCGCTTAATGAAAGGTATTCCGGTGATATGAAAAGAAAAAAGAATTATCCTCTTTATGAGACAACGGTTTTCCGTGATTTCCGCGTTATGACCGAGCAGGCGGCTGATCTGCACGGCAACGATACTGCATTTTCCTATAAAAACAATCCCGGCGACCCCGAAACGGTAAAGATATCGTTCAATCAGGCGCGCGAGAATATCCGCAATTTCGGCACCGAATGCATAGCGATGGGTCTGTGCGATAAAAAATGCGCTATTATCGGCACCGGAAGCGTGGGATGGATATATTCCTACTTTGCACTTATGTCGATAGGCGCCGTAACGGTACCGATCGATAAGGAGCTTCCCGCAAATGAGATGGCGTCGATAATCAGCCGCGCAGAATGCACGGCGGTGTTCTACGGCGCCGAGATAGGCGGCAAGCTCGACTATCTCAAGGCAAATACCGGAGCTTCGGTGTACGTATGCATAAACGGCGAGCAGAGCCTCAAGGACGGCGCCGACGCCGACATGACAGCCGCAGAGCTTATTTCACGCGGCGGCGAGAAGTTCGCCGCAGGCGATAATTCCTACTACGATTACGAGATTGATCCAGACCGTCTTGCCTCCATCGTTTTCACATCCGGTACAACCGGTAAGGGCAAGGGCGTTATGCTTTCGCAGACCAATATCGTCTCCGACATGACGCAGGGAATGTACAACTTCGCTATCACCAAAAAGACCATGAACCTGCTGCCCCCGCACCACACCTTCGGTTCAACGGTCAACTATGTCGGTCACTTCTCTCAGGGCTGTGAGATATACATCTCGTCCGGACTGCGTTACATGCTCAAGGAGATGCAGGAGCAGAAGCCCACGCACCTTATTCTTGTCCCGCTGTTCGTCGAAACGATATACCGCCGCATCTGGGCGACCGCAGAAAAGACGGGAGCTGCCGAAAAGCTCAAAAAAGGCATAAAAATCAGCAACGCACTGCGCAAAATCGGTATCGATAAGAGACGTAAGCTGTTTGCCGATGTCCTCAATACTTTTGGCGGTAAGCTTACTATGATAATCTGCGGCGGCGCGGCGCTCAACCAGGATATAATCGATTTCTTTGATGCGATCGGTATCACGATCCTGAACGGCTACGGTATAACCGAGTGCGCTCCGCTCATCTCCTGCAACCGCAATGAGCTTCAGTACAGAGGCAGCGTGGGCATTCCGATCATCGGCGAAGAGGTAAAAATCAAGGATCCCGATGAAAACGGCGAGGGCGAGATCTGCGTAAAGGGTCCCAACGTAATGCTGGGCTATTTTGAGGATCCCGAGGCTACTGCGGCGGTGTTTGACGAGGAGGGCTTCTTCCGCACCGGCGACTACGGAAGGATCGAGGAAGTCGATGGCGACAAGTGGATCTACATCACCGGCAGACTTAAAAACCTTATCATCTTCTCCAACGGTAAGAACGTTTATCCCGAGGAGATCGAAACCGAGCTTTCCCGCATACGCGGCGTGCTTGAGGTGGTCGTTTATGCCGGAGAGAGCCGCAAGGATCCCTCCAAGGAAGTTATCGTTGCCGAGATTTACCCCGACTACGAGCAGCTTGAGGCTGACGGCGTGTCCGACATCCAGGCGTATTTCAACGAGCATGTAAGAGAGGCAAACGCGAGAATGGCTCCTTATAAGAAGGTCGGTCTCGTTAAGGTCCGCAAGACAGAGTTCACAAAGAATACCTCAAAGAAGATCACAAGATTCAATATCGATAAGTCGATAGACTGATCATATAAAAAGTGGCTGTTAAAAACTCGACGTTTTTAACAGCCACGGGGAAATGCCGGTCGGGATACCGGCATTTTTTATGCGATCCTGGTCGGTTTTGCCGACCAGGATCTTTGTTTTTCGGTTTTCTTGGCGGTAAAACGGCGGTGTACAGCCGCCGAGGACAAGGTGTCGGAGGTGTTAAAAAACTCAATTTGAGTTTTTTAACACCTCCTTTTTGTTTTACGCTTTTTTCTTCTTTGCGAAAAGCGAGGTGATGAGCTTTGTAACTTCGATAAGAGGTATGATAACGAATGCCATGCCTAAGGCTATGAGGTATTCGGTTATGCTTATATGAGCAAATTCAAATGCATCGCGCAGGAAGGGCACGTAAATGACGAGCGTCGTAAGAACGAGCGAGCCTATCATGGATACCCACAGCCACACATTCTGCTTTTTAAGGGTGAATATCGAGCCGTGGAGTGAGCGCATATTGAAGGAGTGGAATATCTCAACGAGCGAGAGCGTCAGGAAAGCCATGGTCATGCCGTCAACGCTGTTGGTGATCTCCCAGTTGCCTGTTTCAATGCGGTGACCGACAAAGTAGGAAAGCACGGTAAGTCCGGCTATTGCAAGTCCCTGCAGGGCGATGTGAATGCCCATGCCGCCTGCAAAAATACCGTCCTTGGAGTCGCGCGGCGGGCGCTGCATGACGTCAGGCTCGCTCTTTTCCATGCCGAGCGCAATTGCGGGCAGACAGTCGGTGATAAGGTTGATCCAGAGCAGGTGGGCGGGCTTGAGGATCGTAAAGCCGAGGATGGTCGCGGCGAATATCGAGATGACCTCAGCGAGGTTGGAGGAGAGCAGGAACTGGATCGCCTTGCGGATGTTGTCGTATATGCGTCTGCCCTCTTCGACAGCAGCCACTATTGTGGCAAAGTTGTCGTCGGCAAGAACCATATCGGCAACGTTCTTCGTGACGTCGGTGCCTGTGATGCCCATGCCGACGCCTATGTCGGAGGACTTGATCGAGGGCGCATCGTTTACACCGTCGCCTGTCATTGCGGTGATCTTTCCGTGCGCGCGCCATGCATTGACTATGCGCACTTTGTGCTCGGGCTGTACGCGGGCATATACCGAGTAGTTTTCAATAGTCTTTTCAAGCTCCTCGTCGGAGATTGAATTCAGCTCCGCACCGGTAATGGCAAGGTCGCCCTCGCGCAGGATACCAAGCTGACGCGCTATCGCGGCGGCGGTATCGCGGTGGTCGCCGGTTATCATTATCGGGCGTATGCCCGCCTCGCGGCATTCCTTTACCGCGTCTATGACTTCGGGACGTACAGGGTCTATCATACCGACAAGACCGAGGAAGACAAGGTCGGATTCCATGATCTCGGGGGTGTAGTCGGTGGGGGCGGTATCATATTTACGGCAGGCAGCCGCAAGCACGCGCAGTGCGCGGTCGGCAAAGCGCTTGTTTGCCTCGGCAAGCTCTACGCGCAGATCGTCGGTAAGGGGAATTACCTTTCCGT
>CATYWI010000034.1 GCA_958414155.1 uncultured Anaerotruncus sp.
CGCCGCCTCATCCACGATCTTTCCGCGGGAGGTGTTGACGAAAAGCGCTCCCGGCTTTATCATCGAAAGAAGCCAGCCGTCAACAAGGTGCTCGGTCTCATCAAAAAGCGGAGTATGAACGGTTATTACGTCGGCTGTCGAAAATATCTCCTCAAGCGACGCCTGCCGCGCGCCGTAGCGCGCCAGTGTTTCATCCGGTATCTTCACGATATCGTATATGAGCAGCTTTGCGCCGAACGGGCGCAGGTATTCGGCAAGATGATGTCCTATCGCGCCGAAGCTGACTATACCCACAGTCCTTCCCCACAGTCCCTCGGTGTAATAGTCCGCCGAATGCTTCCATTTCTTTTCATTTTTCAGTTCGCCGTAAAAACGCGGGATGTCCCTCAGCGCCGTAAGCATGTATGCCACGGTGCCCTCGGCTACCGAGCGCGCAAAATAGTCGTTGCCGCTTATCACCCTGATTCCGGCATCCCATTCCGCATCGCTCGTCACCGGCACGACCGTGCCGCAAAGGTGTGTGTGGAGGCGCAGGCGCGGCGCCGCCGTAATGATATCCGCATCCACGCGCGGTGAACCCCAGAGCGAAACATAAACATCGCAGTCGCCGATCTGCTCCGCAACCTCGGACGCCGTCGGCTTCTTTTTGCCGTCAAACCACACGATATCCCCGAGATCTTCGGCAAACTTTATATTCTCCGGTGGAAAAAATGTGTCAAACACCGTGCCTCGTGCGGCGCTGATAAATGCTTTCATATAAAAATACCGTTCCTTAGTTGCTGATTTTCAATATGGTCCATTATATCACCGCCGCGCCGTCATGTCAACCTTTTGCGCCGGGAAGCGCGTATTTGTGAAGATACTTTTCCACCTCGCCGGGAAATGCGGCGTCCTCGCGCACGATCCTCCGCCGTTCGTGTACCGTTCCGTCCGAGCCGTGCGACGCGGCTGAGATCGCCGCCGCGTGGTCGGCGATGCGTTCAAGCGACGAAATTATTTTGTCAAGGCATATCCCGCAGCGCGCGTCCCCACTGACGCTCATACGCGCCACGATACGCCGCGACACCTCGCCGGTAAGTCTGAGCACCGCCTCTCGCGCCGGCTCGGCGGCAGAGCCGTCATCGCCGGCAGACGGCGGCGCCAGAGAATCGCGCAGAAGCCCGCGCACGGCGTCTATGCATACGTCGAGCTCGCCGAGCGTTTCGGCATCCGGCAACAGTCCGTCGCCGGTCATTTTTGCCGCGGTATCCGATATCACCGCGGCATGGTCGCCTATCCGCTCGGCATCGCCGACCGCACTGTAAAGCGCATATATCCGACCGCTCAACCGCTCGTCCGCGATCTTTACAAGATACGACCTTACCGAATCCTCATACGCATCTATCAGCCGTTCGTTTTCCGCCAGCTTTTGCCGCGCCTCCTCGTTTTCCCCCGAAAGCCCGGAAACGGCAAGACCGAAATTTTCCTCCGCCAGTCCGCACATTCTGAAAAACGCCGCGCGCGCCATTGAATATGCAAACATGGGAGCCGACAGAAAACGCCCGTCAAGTATGCTGTAACCGTCAAAGCCATGCGCGCCGTCCGCACTCTGCACAGGCGAATCCTTTTTGATTTTATCCGGAATGGTAAGAAGCGCGAGCCGCTCCAGCCCTTGTGCGAACGGAAGCAGGATCAGCGTGGAAAAAACGTTGAACGCCGTGTGCATCGCCGCTATCGAAAATGCGTCGGCAGGCGCGGAAAGATAACCTGCAAGCCCTCCGAAAAGCCGCCACACCCCGACCGCAGTCAGTGTTGCCGCCGTGCCTATCACATTAAAATAAAGGTGGATGAACGCCGCACGGCGGGCATTTTTGCCCGCGCCGAGTCCCGAAAGAAGCGTTGTAAGGCAGGTTCCGATATTTTGTCCCAGTATTATCGGCAGCGCCGCACCGCGCGTGAGCGCTCCGGAGGCGGCAAGCGCCTGCAATATTCCGACCGATGCCGAGGACGACTGTATTATCGCCGTAAGCAGCGCTCCCGCCACAATGCCCAGAAACGGGTTGGAAAACACGGTGAGCATGCGCACAAAATCCTCGTTCTGCGCCAGCGGCTTTACCGTGTCGCTCATCAGCTCCATGCCGAATATCAGCACGGTAAAGCCAAGAAAGGCATACCCGAGGTCGCGCCGCCTGCCGGTACGCGAGTCCATTATAAATACGATCCCGACTGCCGCCAGCACAGACGCAACAGCCGCGGGACTTAAAAGTCCCGCCTTACCGCCGAGCTGTGTGAGCGACAGCACCCACGAGGTAAAGGTCGTACCGAGGTTTGCCCCCATTATGACGCCCACCGACTGTGAAAGCGTCATGATACCGGAATTGACGAATCCGACCACCATCACCGTAATGGCGCTTGAGGACTGCACGATAGCGGTCGCGACAGCGCCGAGCGCCACACCGCGAAGCGGAGTGCGGCAGAGCCGTCCGAGCCATCCCTGCGGTCTGCCGTCGCTGAGCCGGCGCAGACTTTCTCCCATCACGTTCATACCGAAAAGAAAGAGCGCCAGCCCGCTGGCAAAGTCAAGAATTGAGAGGATATTCAAAGCAAAAAACACCTTTCCGAAAGCTGAATTGCCCTTATTATCCCCCACATGATAAAAAAATACCCGCGCGGAGCGGTCCGGCGGGGATTGATATACGGGGTGTTAAAAAACTCAAATTGAGTTTTTTAACACCCCCGACGACTTGTTCTCGGCGGCTGAACACCGCCGTTTTGCCGTCAATAAACGCTAAAAGCGAAAAACAAAGACACGGGTCGGCAAAACCGACCAAGATCGCATTAAAAATGCCGGAATCCTGACCGGCATTTTGAGTGGCTGTTAAAAACATCGAGTTTTTAACAGCCACATACAGTGCGGATATTATATGCGAAATTTTATTTCACTATCTTTATGCTGCCGATAAGGGGAAGTTCCTTTGCCTTGCCCTGAACGGCATTGATGATACCGATGATGACAAGCGCAAAGCATGCGACAGAGGCAAGAGAGAAAACGATGGAAATGACAATCCCAAGAATCGGGATACCGGCGAATATCGACCTTGCGAGTCTCGCGCACACTGCTACGCAGGTATCAACTATAAAGAGAACAAGTCCCTGATTGGCGTGGAAGCGTGCAAATTTTGAATCCTTGGCGGCAAAAAGCGGGATGATGAAAAGGATCCATATGTAGGACAGAACCGACATGCCTTTGTTTTTGGCAATATCGTCCCGGTCGAACGATTCGGTCGTATCGGGTGTGTTTATGATCTTCTCGAACTCGTTTTCATTTCCTTTTCCGTTTTCGTTTTTTGCACTGCCGTCCGCCTTATTGCTTCCGGTTGCTTCACCGCACTTGGGACAGAACTTTGCGCCTTCATCGATCTCGGCGCCGCATTTTGAACAGAATGCCATGATAAATCCTCCGATGCTCGTGACGGCGCTGTGCGCACGTCACTTATTATGATATATTATTATATTATAAATCAGCCCGCTTGTCAATAGCGAATTCATCAATCCGTCACTCGCCGAAAATGCTCCCCCAAAGATCGATAAACCGAAAATATTTATCGTTTTTCGATAAAAAGCTATTGACAAACGATTTGCGGCGTGATATACTGTATGCAGAACACGGAATAATATTCCGACGTAACAAAGGAAAAGAGGAAAAAAATATGCCCAGGATAGGAAGACGTGCCTCGTGCACTATCTCACTTGTTATGTCTGCGCTCACTCTTGCAACCGTGGCTGTCGCCGCCGTCTTTATGCCGCGCATAGTCGATGCATTCTGCGAGATACGCGGCGACATGACCGGTGTGCCGTTTTACCTTCATCACTCATTTATACTGATCGTAGCATACCTTATACTCGCCGATGTCGCCGCATGTGATACGGTGTTGCTTTCGCTTCTTCTCGCCATCAGACGCGAAGAAGTATTTTCGGCGGCAAACGTGGCGCGCATACGCGCCGTGTCGTGGGGCTGTATTGCCGCCGCGGTTCTGTTTGCGGCTCTGGCACCGAAATTCTATGTCTCTGCTGCAGTTGCCTTTATCGCCTTCTTTGTCGGGCTTTGCTTAAGGATCGTCAAAAATGCATTTGAAGAAGCCGTTGCTCTCAAGGAAGAGAACGATTTCACTATCTGAGGAGGCTTCGGATGATAACGGTCAATCTTGATGTTATGATGGCAAAGCGCAAGATCTCGCTCGGCGAGCTTGCCGAACACGTGGGTATCACGCAGGCAAACCTTTCGATACTGAAAAACAACAAAGCAAAGGCGATACGCTTTTCAACACTTGACGCCATATGCCGCGCACTTGACTGCCGCGTGGAGGACATTCTCGAATACGAAGCAAAGGAGACTGAAGATGAACAGCAATGAACCGACAGACCGCGTACAGGCACAGGCGGTCCCTGCCGCGGCTCTGCACCGTGAGGCAATGATACACGAAACAGTATTTGCATGGATAGCCGTAGCGACAGCATATATATACTGCCGGATGTTCCCCGCATACAGCCGTCCGCTCGGAGCCTTTCTACTGATCATGGCGCTGTACGCCGCAGGCGGGATATTCATGCGTATTTCGGGCAAGGCGCGGCAGAACCGCCGTTCGGTATTCACCGTAGCGTCGGCAATGCTGTTTTCGCTCTCTTTCTTACTGTCCTCAAACGGACTCATTCATTTTCTTGCGTTTGCATGGGCTGTCGGATGCTTTTTCCTGTGGATAATGTTCTCATTCGGCGGTGGGATTGAAGCAAGAGCCGGCGGACTTTTGTTCTACGATGTACTGAAAGCCACCGTCGTCATGCCGTTTGCCTCCTTCGGAGCCGCTTTTTCCTCTCTGCTTCCGCTCCGCAAAAAGGACGGCACACCGCAGCGTTGCGGCAGGCAGGTCGGTTTTGCCGCGCTCGGACTTTTTGCCGCGATCATTCCCACCGCGATAGTTATCGTCCTGCTTTCGTATGACGAAGCGTTCGGACGCATAGGCGAGCGCATCGGCAAATTCCTGTCTGACGATATTCTTGACCGCGCGGTCGCGCTTTTGTTCGCCATTCCCATTTCCGCATACGGCTTCGGAGCATTCATTTCCGGCATCGACCGCAAGAACGAAAAATATATGTCAGCCGACTCCTGCCGCAAATTTTCCGACAGCGCAAAATTTGCGCCGGAGACCACCGCCTGCTTTGCCCTGCTCCCTCTGCTCATCGTTTATGCGGTATTCTTTATCTCCCAGTGGAGCTACTATGTATCGGCATTTTCCGGCAGACTGCCCGAGGGAGTTGAAATTTATTCGAAATACGCCCGCGAGGGCTTTGGCGAGCTTTGTGCGGTCTCGGGAATAAACGCCGCCGTGATGCTGGTCATATCCGCATTCACAAAGCGCCGGAGGACAGATCGCCACAGCCCGGTAATGCGTGTGTTCATCGGTCTTCTTGCCGTATCGACACTTATCCTCGTTGCCACCGCACTCTCCAAAATGGCGCTTTACATCAATGCTTACGGTCTTACAAGGCTCCGCGTTTACGCCTCCTGGTTTATGATACTGATCGCCGCAGGCTTCCTTATAGCTCTGATAAAGGAGATAGCGCCGCGCTTCAATGCCGTGTGCGCTCTGCTGGCGGTATTCGTATTGCTTTTCGGCGCGCTGGCGCTCTCGGACCCCGACCGCATCATTGCAGAATACAATGTTGACCGTTACATCGACGGCACTCTCAGCCTTGACGCGGAAACGCTCCGTAACGAATGCAGCGACTCCGCCATCCCGGCGCTTGTACGTCTCAGGACCGCTCTCGAAGGCAGACCGGAAACGGAAAATTTCAAAAAGATCATCGATTACCGCCTTGAAGTATGGCAAAGGTCAAACGGCGATCCCGCAAAAAGCATCTTCTGCGAAACGCTTCCGCGCATACGCGCGCGCCGTGCGGTGCAAGGCATGCTTGCGGAGGACTGACTTTTTGGGTCGCAGGCAAAATATTTACCGCCCGGTGCTTGAACTCCGGGCGGTTTGCTGATATAATATTATGCTGTACAGTTTTTACATAACGAAAGGCGGATGGTATATGACAAAACGCGCACTTATTATAATATCTGTTCTGATACTGCTTCCTCTTGTCATAACGCTCGTAGCATGGACAGCCACGCGGATAAAAAATCCCGTGGTAGCCGAGTGGGATGACGACATGAGCGGCATAACATACAAGGGGGAGGTCTACCTCCCCGTCGGCAAGGTCGGCGAGCGTCTTTTTTCGGTCGGCAAATATCTCGGAAAGATCGGCTCATCGCGCTACGGCGCGCCGCTGTATCTTGTAAAAGGCGACAGCCTCGGCTATCTCTGCTACGCCACCGAGGGTGAACAGCTGGTCCTTCTTTCAAAAACCGGGAAGCCGCTTGGGGACGACACATCCGGAATGCCCGACAAAATAAAGCTCGGCAAAAGCACGACAGATGTGAAGGATGAAATATCCCTGCTTTTGTCGCTCGACCTGCTGACCGATCCGGAAAAGGTCACAGATGACGACGATATGCCGATAGTGTTCAGCACAAAGAAATACAAAGGTAAATACACAAAATACAAGCTGTGGAAGTACCGCGGAGACGGCGCGATAGGGATTGATTCCGGCGCACGACTCTACCACATGGACGAGACGGGAAACTGGTACTACGTGACCGCCGCCGACGCCGCACAAGCCGAATCGGAGGAGGGCGTCACATACTTTACATACACGGCGCGTCCGCTGCGCGACATAGAAGCGCTCGCGCTCATAGAACGTCTCACTGAGGGCAAGACCGCCGAGGAAAGCACCGCACATTGAACGGCCGGGCATCCAAGGAACGCACCGCCCCGGCGTGCGGCTCTCCGATAAGCGTGCGCATTGCATCTGACATATTATTTGCCGCCTATCTTGCACTGCTGCTGAAGCTCACGGTGTTCCGCGCCGGCTTTTCACTCGACAGCTTCATGCTCGGCGGTTCGCTCAACCTCACGGTTTTCGCTAATCTCATTTCGGTGATACGCCGCGGCGGAGCGTACTATTTCTTCCGTCTGCTGCTCGGCAACATAGCCGCCTTCATCCCACTCGGCGCATATCTTGCGTATCGCACGAAAATGCGGGTGATATCGGTCGTCCTCATCGGTGCGGCTGTGAGCATAGCGATAGAAGCGCTCCAGTTCGTCTTTGACGTCGGAGTCACAGAGATAGATGATGTCATACTCAACACCGCCGGCACTCTCATAGGAGCGGCGGTGATAAGAGGAATAAACAGGCTGACGACCAAAAGTGCAAAAAAATAAAAAAACATCCGGGTGCCCGACGTGCAAACGCACGCAGGACACCCGAATATTTCAAAGTCGGTCTTTAATGCATGACCTCGGAGTTGCCGCAGCTCTCGGTTTTATCTGAACTTTTTCCCTTCCGCGTCATATATCTCACGGCGCACTATCGAATAATCCGCGCCCTCGGACGAGCGGCGTGCGCGCACGCCAAAGCGTGCGAGTATAACGCTCATCAACAGCTCGGGACTCAGATTATCCGTGCTTCCTGCGGCAAGACGCGCATCGATGACAAGGCTGCCGTCACCGCGGCTGACACTTGCCGCACGTATGAGCGGCGCGATATCCACCTCTGCCTCTCCCGATTTTGTCTTTTTGACCGTCATTATCTGCTTTTCCGCAAGAAAATCCGCAAGCTCGCGCTCGGTCACAGAGCCTTCCCCCGGCAGTCGGAGCGTGATAGTGTAGTCAGCCGACGCAATGCCCGCAAACTTTTCCTTTGCGGGGTAGCAGGAGGTGAATTCCACCCCCGGAACGGTCGCGCCGCGCATACGGCGCAGGATCTCCTCGCAGGGCATATCGCCCTCAAGACGGATATCCATCAGCTCGCATTCGCTTGCGCACCCGAGCGGGAGCGGCAGTGCAAACACCAGCTTTGCATGCGGGTTGAACCCCTGTGTGTACCACAGCGGCAGATCGGCGCGCGCCAGAATGCGCATCATCGTGCGCTGAAGATCAAGGTGCGAGGTGAATATTATAGGACCGTGCTTTGTAAAGCCGAGTCTCACTATACGCGGTTCAACTGCCGCGTTTTTTTCGTTGTTTTCATTCATTCCGCTCATTTTTGCAGACTCGGACAAACTGCCCTCTCCCCTCCAAGTCGGTTTGCGCCGCATCCGGAGCAATGCTCGCGGCAGCTCGGCGTTGTAATGCCCGCGTGTGCCTTATCATGCTCGCGGATAAGAAATTCCTTCGTCACGCCGCAGTCAATGACATCCCACGGCAGGACCTCGCTCGTATCACGGAGGCG
>CATYWI010000035.1 GCA_958414155.1 uncultured Anaerotruncus sp.
ATATTCGATCTCAAACAGCTTCAAACATCTCCTTACGATCAGTCTCATTAATATTATATGTGATAAAACACATATTGTAAATGGCTTTTCTCAATTTTTTGACTTTCCTCCTTTGTTTTTATATGATGTGGGAGAAAAAACGCTTTATACTTCCGGAAGACGCAAAAAAATTTTATTTTTTTTGCATTTACCTCTTGACAACGCTATGATACTGTGCTATCATATTACCATACTAAAGTGCTTCGCGACATAAACCGCCCCCAAGCACTCCGAAAACAGATATTTATACCGCGGCAGGACCTCCGCGCGCGGAGAAAAGAGGAAAAAATGAAAAAATTCAAGGTAACAAAAATACTTGCGGCAGTGCTCGCCGCCATGATGCTTATGCTTAGCATCGCTCTTGTGGGCTGCTCGGATGATTCGGACGATCTTGCGTACATAAAGAAAAACGGCAAGCTCGTTATAGGTATCACCGATTACCCTCCCATGGATTACAAGGAAGGCGGCTCGGACGAATGGATAGGCTTTGACGCAGATATGGCAAAGGCATTTGCCAAGAGCCTCGGTGTTGAAGCCGAGTTCATAGTCGTTGACTGGGACTACAAGATCGGCGCACTCAATGGCAAGACCATCGACTGCGTATGGAACGGAATGACCCTCACCGATGAGGTAGCCGAGGGCATGGGCGTTTCCGACAAATACTGCAAGAACGCGCAGGTAGTCATACTCCCCGCCGATAAGGTGGATTCCTACAAGACCGCCGAAAGCCTCAAGTCGCTCAACTTTGCCGTTGAAGCCGGCTCGGCAGGCAAGGATCAGCTTGACGCACTCGGCTGCAAATACACCGAGGTGGGCGATCAGACCAAAGCCGTTATGGAGGTAGCCGCGGGGACCGCCGATGCCGCCGTGGTCGATCTTCTGCTTGCCGGCAACCTCGTGGGCGAGGGCACCTCATACTCCAAGCTCGCCATCGGTATAAAGCTGAACGATGAGGAATTCTTCGTGGTCGGCTTCCGTAAAGGCTCGGCTCTGGTAGAAAAGTTCAACGAATTCTGGAAAAAAGCCTCTGCCGACGGTTCGCTTGAAGCGACCGCAGAAAAATACGGCGTACAGGAAGCAATAATCAAAAAATAAATGACTGATAACTGAAGACCGGGACTGCCGGGGAGGCTCGCACCTCCGAGAATTTACGCAGTCCCCGGTCTCGTCAGTCCGGATAAGGATAAAAATGCCAACACAGGTTTTTGCCTCGCTTGCCGACGGCTTTATAAAAACACTCGAAATATTCTTTCTCACCCTTGCGGGCGCGCTCCCGCTGGGGCTTTTGATCGCCTTCGGCTCGATGAGCCGCCTGCGCCCGCTGCGCGCCGTTGTCAAATTCATTGTCTGGATCGTGCGCGGCACGCCGCTCATGCTGCAGCTCATCGTCATCTACTACGGTCCGGGGCTGTTTCTCGGCAATAACATATGGGGAACCGGCACTCCGGGGCGCTTCGTTGCGGTGCTTGCGGCGTTTATATTCAATTACGCCTGCTATTTTTCCGAAATATACCGCGGAGGGATCGAAAGCATTCCCGCAGGTCAGTACGAGGCTGGGCAGGTGCTGGGACTTACGCGCCGCCAGATCTTTTTCAAGATCGTACTTTTACAGGTGATAAAACGGATAATCCCGCCGATGAGCAACGAGGTCATCACGCTCGTCAAGGATACGTCTCTTGCGCGGGTGATATCTGTCTACGAGCTGATATGGGCGGGAGAGGCATTTATAAAATCAAAGGGAATACTCTGGCCGCTGCTTATGACAGGTCTTTTTTACCTTGTATTTTCCGGACTGCTTACCCTGCTCTTCGGCAGGATCGAAAAAAAGCTGTCCTGTTTCCGTTCGTGAGGTGCAAAAATGGCAATACTTGAAGTTAAGGATCTCAGAAAACGCTTCGGGAAGACCGAGGTGCTCAAGGGCGTGTCGTTTGACCTTGAGGCGGGCGAGGTGCTGTCTGTCATCGGCTCGTCGGGAAGCGGAAAAACCACGCTCCTGCGCTGCCTCAACTCGCTTGAATTTGCCGACAGCGGCACAATATCCGTAGGCGGCGAGGTAATGTTTGACGGCGGAAACGAAAAAAGCACCGTCGGCGAAGCGGAGCTGCGCCGACGCAGACTGCACTTCGGGCTGGTGTTTCAGTCGTTCAATCTTTTCCCGCAATATACGGCGCTTGAAAACGTTATGCTGGCTCCGGGGCTGACCCGCCGCGCGACGCCGGACGAAAACCGCCGCCGCGCCGAGGCTTTGCTTGCCGACGTGGGACTTGCGGGCAAACTGAACAACTACCCCTGCGAGCTTTCGGGCGGTCAGCAGCAGCGCGTTGCCATTGCGCGCGCGCTTGCGATGGATCCCGAAATACTTTGCTTTGACGAGCCGACCTCGGCACTCGATCCCGAGCTGACGGGCGAGGTGCTGCGCGTGATACAAGCGCTTGCCGAGCGGAAGATGACGATGATCGTAGTCACGCACGAGATGAGCTTTGCGCGGGACGTCTCAGACCGCGTGCTTTTTATGGACGAGGGCGTGATAGCCGAGGAGGGCGAGCCACACGCAATGTTTGCCGCCCCCAAGACCGAACGCCTGCGCACATTCCTCAGCGCGTACAACAAATAAGTATTTTGCAAAGCAAAATATATCCATACGGCGCCAGCCGTATATCATTAAAATAACTTTGACCAAGCCGCCGCAGGCGGCTTGGTGAGGCGGGGTAACAGAACCTCGAAATTTTATCAAACTAAATCCCCCGCCGTATTTCATATCTCGTAAGCGATATATCATTAAAAATGATATCCGTTCCGTACGGAACGGCGACAAAATAAAAACTTGGGATGTTAAAAAACTCAGATCGGTTTTTTAGCATCCCGTTTTTCCTATGCCGGGCAGGACCCCGGCATTTTTATTTTATTTGCACACTTCCGTCAGCCAACCATCCGGCGCAGGGACCGTGCCCATCTGTATGCCGCGGATGGTATTGTAGAGCCGTTCGGTCACACTGCCCATCTTCTCCATGCCGGAGGGCAAATAGACCTCCCTGCCGTGATCGGAGATCATTCCGACCGGTGAGATGACCGCCGCCGTGCCGCAAAGACCGCACTCGGCAAATTCCGTAATCTCGGACAGCGCCACAGGGCGCTCCTCCACCTTCATGCCCAGCATATGCTCAGCTACATAAAGCAGCGAGCGGCGGGTGATTGAGGGCAGGATGGAATCCGACTTCGGCGTGACGAGAGTCCCATCCTTTTTTATAAATATAAGATTCGCGCCGCCTGTTTCCTCGATATATGTCCGCGTAGCGGGGTCAAGATAAACATTTTCGTCAAAGCCCTGCTCGTGCGCGTCAACTATCTGATAAAGGCTCATCGCGTAGTTGAGTCCTGCCTTGATATGCCCGGTACCGTGCGGCGCGGCGCGGTCGTAATCGCTCACACGCAGACGTATGGGGCGTGCGCCGCCCTTGAAGTACGGTCCCACCGGGGTGGCAAAAATGCGGAACTCAAAATCAAGCGCCGGCTTTACGCCTACGACCGGCGTTGTGCCGAACATGAACGGGCGCAGATAAAGCGAGGCGCCCGTGCCGTACGGCGGCACGTATGCTGCGTTTGCAGCCACTACCTTTTTTATTGCCTCAATGAACCTCTCCTCCGGGAACACCGGCATTTTCATACGGCGGCAGGAGTTTGCGAGACGCTCGGCATTCAGGTCGGGACGGAAGCAGACTATCCTGCCGTCCACCGTTTCGTAAGCCTTAAGCCCCTCAAAAACCGTTTGCGCGTACTGAAGCACGCAGGCGCTCTCGCTCAGCGTGACATTTGCGTCCGTGCTGAGCGCGCCCTCGTCCCACGCGCCGTCATGCCAATGCGCCACAAAGCGCTGCTCGGTGGGAATATACCCGAATCCGATATTCGACCAATCTATATTTTTATGCTCGCGTTTATTTTCCATAATAACATGCCTTTCAGATAGAGCCTTATTTCAACGAATGATATTTTACCACCGTTTTGGGCATTTGTCAATATTAAAATTGCAAAAATTGCGGGATATATCGCGTTTTCACTTTGTATATTCCGTTGTGTTGCAATATTTGATATCAAAAGTTGCAAAATCGCGGATGATATTTTCGCAGTGCGGACTGCCGGCATCAACACGGGCGGCGCCGGGAGAGGTCAAAAAACCTTCCCGACGCCGTATTTATTATTTTTTCAGTTCGGTCCCCCAGCTGCCGACCTGCGCGCTCATTGACGCGCCCTTCGGTCCCGGAACACCATGCAGCGCCGCGTCCTCATAACGCCGCCACTGCTCCCAATAAAGCCTGCCGAACTCGTTTTTCTCGTCCTCCCACTCATCGCGGAGGCGGAAAAGCTCCCGGCGCAGCTCTGCCGTTATCCCGTCATAGCCCGGCGCGTCAAACAGATTGTCGCGCTCCCAAGGATCGGCTTCAAGATCAAAAAGCTGTGTGAGCTTAAGGTTTTCGCTGCGGTATTCGATGAGCTTATACTTCCCCTCTATCACGCCGCGTATGCGTGCCTGGAACGCCAGATACAGCGAATCGCGCGGCGCCTTGCCGTCACCGCGGATGACGCCGGCAAAGCTTTTGCCGTCCACCGATGCGGGAACGGGGATATCCAACAGCTCGCAAAGCGTGGGAAATATATCGAGCAGGTAAACATAGCTCTCATCCACGCGTCCCGCGGGTATGCCGGGACCCGAGATGAGGAGCGGAACGCACACGCTGTGCTCGTACACATTCTGCTTGCCCATAAGCCCGTGCTGACCTATCGCCAGACCGTTGTCGCCGCACATCACGATCACGGTATCGTCAAGCATACCGCGTTCGCGCAGTGCGTCAAGCACCCTGCCTATGCAATCGTCAAGGTGACTTATCATTGCGTAATAATCGGCAATATGCTGTTTTATCCTTTCGGGGCGGCGCGGATATACCTCGGTATTCTCGTCGCGGCCCTTTGCCGCCCAGCCGAAGGACACCGCAGGCATTGCGGCATAGTTCGGCGGCAGTGAGATCTTTTCGGGATCGTACATATTGCGGTATTTTTCCGGCATGGTGCGCGGATCGTGAGGAGCCAGGAAGGAAAGATACATGAAAAACGGCGCGTCGTCGTTATAGCCGCGTATGTAGTCCGCCGCCGCGTCGGCAAACAGCTCGCTGGAATGCACGCCTGCATTGATCTTTTCCGCCCTCACCTTGACCGGCGTCTCATTTGCCGTAAAGTTGGGTGTAAAATCTATCTCGTGCGTATATTTTCCGTCCGCGTGATAATCGTTGACGGGAACATTCCAGTGATCCCACATGCCGCCGAAAAACACATCGGCTCCGCCGTCAAAGCTGCGCACGTAACTGCCGACTCCGTTGTGCCATTTGCCTATCCCCACCGAATGATATCCGGCGCGGAGAAAGCTCTCGCCCATGGTGGTGTCGAATTCGGGGATATTCTTGCCGCAGTCCTCAAGATGGAAAAGCGTCCTGCCGGAATTGAGCATTGCACGGCTCGGCATGCAGACCGCCGAGGCGGTACCGCCCGGAATGTGCGCCCGCGTGAACGCCATTCCGCGGCGCACGAGCGCATCGAGATTCGGCGTGCTTATCTCATCGTTACCGAGCGCATGGATCGTACCGTAGCGCTGATCGTCGGTAAGCAGAAAAAGTACGTTCGGACGTTTTTTTGCCTCGCTCATCGGGCGCCTCCTCAATATTCGGTCTCGGCGGTGATACCGCCGTCGGCAGTGAGCCGCAGCACGCAAAGACCGCAGTCGCTGACAATATAGTTGGGCGTCCCGGCGGCGCGAAGTCTATCTTCAAACACCGTCCACGGCGCGTCGTCGCTGTCCGAGACAAGCACGCGCGCGCCGACAGCCTCTGTCCACTCGGGCGTGTTGGAGGTAAAAACGCCGTGATGGTTTGTCTTTGCGGCGTCGGAACGCAGGAATCCGCCGAGTCTTTCGACAAGTTCACGCTCGCGCACGGCGTAAAGATCGCCCGCGGTGAGGTAGCTCACGTTCCCGTAAATAAACTTCATCCCGACCGATATGTTGTTCACGCCGCCGTCGCTCATATCGCTGTTCTCGTCGATGATGAGATCCTCCGGACGCGGATTGAATATCTTTACCGTAACGTTGCCGATCTCAAGCTCTTCTCCCTCGCAGAGGTCGCGCCGCATTTCGGTGCCGTGCGCGGCAAGCAGCCGCGCAAGCTTTTTCTCCCCGGTCTTGAAATCAAGCCCGGAATAAAGATAAGTTCCTATTCCGCCGCCCTGCGAAAACAGGTATTCCGCCGCCTTTGACGCGCCGCCGTAGTGATCGCCGTGCGGATGCGAGAGCGCAAAATAATCGAGCCGTTTTATCCCCGCGCCCGCAAGAAGCTCCACAACATGGAACCAGCAGGGCGGCGCTCCGGCGTCTATCATCATCGTCTTGCCGTCCGGGAAGACGATCAGCGTGCAGTCTCCGGACTTGCCGTCATATTCTTCGACCGTAAGATCGGGTGTGACTATGTACATCGCACCGTCGCCGCCGGCGCGTATGACGTCGCCTATGCGTGCGGTCATTTCATCATAGCGGCGCGTGTTGTCGCGGAAGGAAAAATGCGCGCCGAGAACGGATGCGTTGCCGTGCGACGATCTTCCCACACGCACGCGGCGCTTCCATTCGACAGCAGTGCCCGCATATCTGATCTCGCGCACGCCCTCACTTTTTATGAACGCCTTGAAATCCACCGAACGAAGGCTTGAAGGGAACTCAAGCCATGTAAGGCGCGGGCATTTTTCAAATGCCTTTGGACCTATGACACGCACGCCCTCTCCGAGCGTGACCGAAGTGAGCGCGGTGCATTCACCGAACGCACGGGAACCTATGACATCAACACTGCCCGGCACATAAAGGCGCGTGACGGCGGTAAAACCGCCGAAAGCACAATTGCCGATGCTACCGATGTCGTCTTCGATCACAAGCTCGCTCACCTTTGAGCGAAAGTCCGCAAACGGAGTGAGCGCGGGGTCGGTATAGTTATACATAGCGCCGCTGCCGCTGATACGCAGCACACTGCCGTCAAACGAAAACGCAACATCCTCACCGCATTTTCCCGCGATGACCGTTACCTCGTTATTTTCCATAGCTCACCTCGTATATCCCGCCGCATCGGTAATAAGACGGACAAGAATATCCGCCACCTTGCAAAGCGATTCAACGGGAAGATACTCAAAACGCGAGTGGAAATTCTCGCCGCCTGTGCAGAGATTGGGACAGGGCAGTCCCATATATGAGAGCCGTGCGCCGTCGGTGCCGCCGCGTATGGGGGTGATGACAGGCTCCACGCCCTCGGCGCGCATCGCAGCCACGGCGCGGTCCACCGTGTACATATGCCGCTCGATGATCTCACGCATATTGCGGTAGGAATCCTTTACCGTGCAGACGGCGCTTCCCTCTCCGTATTTGCGGTTGATGAACTCAGCCGCCGCCTTGAAAACGCGCTTGCGTTCCTCGAATTTTGCCGCATCGTGATCGCGTATGATGTACTCGACCCGTGCATTCTCCACATCGCCCTTTATCACGTCAAGATGATAAAAGCCCTCGTAGCCCTCGGTGTGCGCAGGGTCCTCGGCGGCGGGAAGCAACGACACGAACTCCGCCGCCATGATCGCGGCGTTTTTCATATGTCCCTTGCCCGAGCCGGGATGGATGGCTACTCCGTGGAAATCAACGCTTGCTGCCGCCGCGTTGAAGCACTCATATTCAAGCTCGCCGAGCGCGCCGCCGTCAACGGTGTAGGCATAGTCCGCGCCGAAGGCGGGAACGTCAAAATGATCGGCGCCCGCGCCTATCTCCTCGTCCGGCGTAAAGCAGATCCTCACCTTGCCGTGAGGCAGGTCGGAGGCAGTCAGCCTCTCGGCGGCGCTGACTATTGCGGCCACGCCCGCCTTGTCGTCGGCGCCGAGCAGCGTCGTGCCGTCGGTAACTATAAGGTGCTTGCCGACATAGCCGCCGAGCGACGGATAATCCGCCTCACGCAGAACTATCCCACGCTCGCTGTTAAGAACGATGTCTCCGCCAAGATATTCGACCGTGCGCGGTCTGATCGGCGAATCCGGCGCCTCGTCGGAGGTGTCCATGTGTGCCACAAGCCCGATGACTGGCGCGCCCTCACACCCCGCAGAGGCAGGGAGCGTTGCGCT
>CATYWI010000036.1 GCA_958414155.1 uncultured Anaerotruncus sp.
GTCAAGATACGCGAAAGAAGAGGATGGATCTCTACTTTTTGAACCGTCGCGTTTCGGTCGTTCCGAGCGCATATTATCACGGACATCGTTGCATATATCCGCGACCGCCTGTTGTCGCTACTGTGAGGGCTTCTCTCCGTGAGAGCTGTCCCTGCGGACTGCCGGAGCGCAAGCATTGTTACCGCCCGTCCCGTCACCGGAATGGGAATGTAGCTGCGTTGTACCGGGTTCCCCGCATATTGAGGCTTCGTTTATCCGCGTGTATCTCACGCGGCGGCTGTTCTAAACTGTCGTATCCGACAGAAATCACAGCCTCAAAGGTTATCGGTCGTTTAATGATACAGCATGCAAAAACGACCGGGGCACATCAAAAAATGCCGGTATCCCGACCGACATTTTTTTAGGTGCTGTTAAAAGTGCAGAGCTTTTTAACAGCACCTGTATTCATTTTGCATCCTTAAGCTCAGGTGTCTGCATTGCCGCGCGCAGAACTATACGGTCATTTTCATGCACCAGATACTTCTCGGCACGGTCAAGCCTTATCCATTCAACATCGGCAATTTCGCCCTCGCGCGCCATTGTCGCCTCGCAATCGGTAAACGCAAGGAAGTAGACCACCTCTTTATCCACCCCGGGTGCGGGATGGTAATTTACCGTTTTACGGAACGCCGATGTGATCTTTATCCGCACCGAGGTCTCCTCAAAGACCTCTCTTTCGGCGGTCATCAGCTCGGTCTCGCCCACCTCGACATGTCCCTTCGGGAATGAGCGATTGCCGCCGCGCCGCTGGCGGATCATCAATATATACCGTTTTCCGTCCTTGCCGCGGCGCACTACAAGTGCGCCGCAAGATTTTTCATGGATCATATCAGTCCGGCTTTACTTCTTCCATCACGTACGCTTCAAGCACGTCGCCCGGCTTAAGATCGTTGAATTTTTCAAGTCCCACACCGCATTCGTAGCCCTGAGCCACCTCGCGGACGTCGTCCTTGAAGCGGCGCAGCGAGGATATCTTATCCTCAAACACCACAACGCCGTCACGCACAACGCGAATGAGCGAGGAACGGGTGATCTTGCCGTCCTGAACGTACGAACCGGCGATAAAGCCGACATTGGGTACGTGAATGACCTGTCTGACCTCGGCATGACCGAGCAGATTCTCACGGAACTTGGGCGCGAGCATACCCTTCATAGCCGCGGTGATCTCATCGATGCACTCGTAGATAACGCGGTAGGTGCGGATATCGACGCCCTGACGCTCCGCGGAGTCGATAGCGGACTTATCGGGGCGCACATTGAAGCCCACGATAATGGCATTTGACGCAGCGGCGAACATAACGTCACCCTCGGTGATGCCGCCCGCGGCGGAATGGATGACTCTGACCTTGACCTCTTCGTTGGATATCTTCTCAAGCGACTGCTTTACAGCCTCGGCGGAGCCGCCGACGTCTGCCTTGACGATGATATTTAGTTCCTTTACACCCTCGGAGATCTGCGCAAACAGGTCGTTGAGGTTTGCACGGCTGTTCGCTTTGAAGGTGTCCTCCTTTGCCTGTGCGCGGCGGCGGTCGGCAAGCTCACGCGCCATTCTTTCATTTTCGACTGCGTTGAACTCATCGCCTGCGGCGGGAAGGTCGGCAAGACCGATTATCTCAACGGGCATTGAAGGAGTGGCAGCCTTTACGGCGCGGCCGGCGTAATCGGTCATGGCTCTTACGCGTCCGACCGAGGTCCCGGCTATAACGATGTCTCCGCTGCGGAGAGTACCGTTCTGGACCAGCACGGTCGCGACCGGGCCGCGTCCCTTGTCCAGCTTGGATTCTATTATGACGCCTTTTGCACGGCGATTGGGATTGGCTTTGTATTCCTTGACCTCGGCGATGAGCAGGATATCCTCAAGCAGATCGTCGATACCGGTGCGCTTGAGCGCAGACACGGGAACGCACATAACGTCGCCGCCCCATTCCTCGGGAACGAGGTCGTACTTGGTCAGCTCCTGCTTTACGGCATCGGGATTCGCGCCCGGCTTATCCATCTTGTTTATTGCAACGATTATCTCAACGCCTGCGGCTTTGGCGTGGTTTATCGCCTCGACCGTCTGCGGCATTATGCCGTCATCGGCGGCAACGACCAGAATGGCAATATCCGTTGCCATTGCGCCGCGTGCGCGCATTGCGGTGAACGCTTCGTGTCCGGGCGTGTCAAGGAAGGTGATCTCTTTACCCTTGATACGGACGCGGTATGCGCCGATATGCTGTGTGATGCCGCCCGCCTCGCCGGCAGTGACATGTGTGTTTCTGATAGCGTCAAGAAGCGAGGTCTTGCCGTGGTCAACGTGGCCCATAACGCACACGACGGGCGCGCGCTCCACAAGATCCTCGGGACGGTCCTCGTCCTCGTTGAAGAGGCGATCCTCTATCGAGGTCACGACCTCGCGCGTCACCTCGGCGCCCAGCTCGTCGGCGACGAGCGCGGCGGTGTCAAAATCCACGACCTGGTTGACCGTTGCCATAACGCCCATCATGATGAGGCGCTTTATCACCTCGGCGGCGGTCACTTTGAGGCGTGACGCAAGTTCGCCGACGGTTATCTCATCGGGGATCGTTGCGTGCACGGGCTGTTTCTTTATCGGCTGAGCCGCCTGCGCGGGTGCGCCGCCACGGCGGCTGTTCTGACGGCGGTCGCGTCCCTGCTGAGGCTGCTGTCCCTGCTGTGTGCGCTGCTTGCCGCCCTGGCGCTGTCCGCCCGGCGACTGCTGATTGCGCTGTCCCTCTTGACCGCGCTGTCCGCGCTGGCTCTGAGCGGCACGGGGACGCCCCTGTGTCTGATCGGCGGATGCGGGCTGCTTTTTGACCTTCTGCGCGCCGCCCTTTATATCCTTTACGGTGTCGGGAACGAAATTGTCAAGTCTGTCATCGTATTTTGAAAGATCGACTGCCTCGGCGCCCGTGCCGCGCGTGTCCACAACGCGCGTACCGGCGTTTTTGTTGACGGTGACAGTTTCCTTGGCTCCGTCTGTCGCCGACGAGCCGATGGCAAGCCCCGGCTGCTTCTGCTTCTGGCTTTTCTCCGCCTTCTGCTCCTGCGTGCGCTCGTTGTTCTTTTTCTGCTGAGAGTTCGCCTGCTCCGCCTTTTTAAGACGGTCCTCAAAGCGCTCGCCTGCCGAACGCGCGGGGTTGACCTGCGCTCCGCCCGTCACTGTCTTCGGCGGCTTTTTGTTTTCTGCCGGCTTCTCCGCTGTCTTTTCCGCGGGCTTTGTCTCGGGAGCCGCTTTTTTCGGCTCCTCCGCGGCAGGCTTTGTCTCCTGCCGGGGCTTTGCCGCCTCGGCGGGCTTCTCCGCGGCGTTCTCCTTGGCAGGAAGAAGTGACGGAATGAATGTCACGCCGTCGATATAATCCTCGATATTGTCTATCTGATTGGCGCGGGTCATTTTTTCAAGAAACAGATCAAGCTCAAACGGCTCAAGCGCCTTCTGCGTTTTGATCTCTATACCCGCTTCCGCAAAGAAATCGGTCACTTCCTTTGTCTTGAGCCCGAGATCCTTTGCAAGCTGATTTACCTTAACCTGTGCTGTTGCTGCCATATTCCATCATCCTCCTTGGGGGTTTATCAGATACCGAGCGGTAGCGCCGCTTTTTCTATCATCCTGACCATTGACGCGTCGGTCACAGCGACCGCCGCCGTTATGCCTCCGCGGCCGACTGCCGCGGCAAGCTCCGCTCCCGTTGCCGGAAGCACCATAAGCCTTACGCCATAGTATGCGCATCTGTCGTGCAGACGCTTTGCCGTGTTCGGGGAATTGTCCCCCGCTGATATCACCAGCTTCGCCGACCCCGCCTTGAGTGCATCGCACACAAGCTCGGTGCCGCGCACGACAGCCCCGGCACGGACGCAAAGTCCGATATTACCGAGCATACGCGCCACGGCGGCTGTACGCGCCGCTCCTTCCGCAAGCGGGGGCGATATGCTCTCTTTTTTTTCTGTTTTTTTCGTCGGCGCGCCGCTTTTTTTGCGGGTTTCCTTTACGCGCCCCTCATCCGCACCTGCGGCATGACCGGATCTTTTCTGCATACTCTGCTCTTCTGTATCCTTTGTTTATTGATTACCCTGCGGGATCATAGGAATATCCCGCGTTTATTTTGCGGCTTCAAGCTCCTTTGCAAGCGCATCCCATACCTCATCGGGTATGGCACAGCCGAAATTCTGCTCGACACGGTGATTTTTTCTCACCCTGGCGAGGCAGGCGGCGGCAGGACAGATATACGCCCCGCGCCCCGGATTTTTTCCGGTACGGTCGATAGAGACCGTTCCGTCCGGCGCCCGCACGATCCTCACAAGCTCGCCCTTCGGGCGGTGTTCACCGCACCCGAGGCACTGGCGCTCGGGGATCTTTTTTTCCTTCTGTACCGCGGCACCCTTGTTTTTCATCGGGTCATTCGGTCTTGATATCTATCTTGCAGCCGGTAAGACGTGCCGCAAGGCGGGCGTTCTGCCCCTCGCGTCCGATAGCGAGCGAAAGCTGATCCGGCTTTACCACTACATGTGCCGAACGCTCGGCGGTCATATCCACCGAATCTATCGTTGCGGGAGCAAGCGCCGAAGCTATATATTCCTCGGGCTGTTCGCTGTACCGCACTATATCTATTTTTTCTCCGCCCAGCTCGGCGCAGATGTTGTTTATACGCATTCCGTGATTGCCTATACAGGCTCCGACTGGATCGACCGCATCGTCGCGCGACATTACCGCGAGCTTTGTGCGCGAGCCTGCCTCGCGTGCGATACCCTTGATTATAACGGTACCGTCCGCGATTTCGGGGACCTCAAGCTCAAACATACGGCAAACAAAGCCGGGATGTACGCGGGAAAGCGTTACGAGCGGTCCGCGCGCGTCGCGGTTGACCTCAAGCACGTAGACCTTTATCTTCTGCCCTATCGTGAACTGCTCGCCCGGTATCTGCTCGCCTGCGGTGAGCACCGCGCGGCCTGTGCCGGTGTCGATAAGTATGTTCCCGCTCTCGTGGTCTATCTTTTCGACCGTCGCGGTGATTATCTCCTCGCGCTTCTTCTCGTAAGCCTCCTGCGCTATTTTGCGTTCAGCCTCACGCACGCCCTGGATTATCACCGACTTTGCCGCGCCCGCCGAAAGGCGGCGGAAGTTTTTGGTCTTTACCTCGAACTCAAGCACCTTGCCCACGGTCGCACGCTTGTTTATCTGGCGCGCTTCCTCAAGGGAAAGCTGAGTTTCGGGATTATCCACCTCGGCGACGACCTCCTTCTGCTGATAGACCTTGACGTCCTTTTTTGCCTCGTCTATCACCACACGGACGTTCGTGTTGTTACCGTATTCCTTTTTATACGCAGCAATGAGCGCCGCCTCGATCTTCTCAAGCATATAGTCCTTGGGTATGCCCTTTTCCTTTTCAAGCAGGTCAAGAGCGGCGAAAAATTCTGTGTTCATCTCATTTTCCTTTCTTCCGGCGCCTGCGGCGCCGACATGCTTGCTTTTGCTAAAAATGCTTCCTTAAAATATATTCCGTTATGCCTTGCTCCGGCTCAGTCGCCGAAGTCGTATATGACCTTCATTTTTGCTATCGCGTCGGCGGGCAGCCTGCAAGGTTCGCTCCCCTCGCTCTCGCATATAAGAACGCGCCCCTCGTCATCGGCGCCGACGAGCCTTCCGGTAAACACGCGTCTGCCGTCCTGCGGTGCGTAAAGACGCGCTTCGACCTTCTCACCGATACAAGCGGGGATGTGGCGCTCAAGCGTCAGCTCCCTCTCGATGCCGGGGGAGGAGACCTCAAGGTAATACGCGCCGTCTATGGGGTCGGCTTCGTCAAGCACCGGATCGACCGCGTGGTGAACGCGCTCGCAGTCGTCGATACCCACGCCGCCCTCCGCGTCGATGGTTATGCGCAGTATCCTTCTCGTACCTTCCTTTACGAAATCAATATCCCAGATATCGCATCCGGCGTCTCTCACGACCGGCAGAAGCAGCTCGTAAACCTTTCCTGCTACGCCGCTGAGTTCCTTTTTCATACCGTCAGCACCTTTCTCTTCACTAAATAAGAGTGGACGCAAGCCCACTCTCCATTACATCATAATATACTCTATATTAATTATACCACACTTTTTTTCATCATGCAATAGTTTTCCGCATTTTTTCCGATCTTTTTTTGAATTTTATCAGCCCCCGAAAGCGCCGCGCGGCGCTTTCGTATGATTTCCGAAAAAGAATATAAGATTTTTATATATTTTGCGAGTTTTCGGTGCTAATATAGTAACATACTTAAAAGCGAAAAGGAGATCCTCAAAAAATGAAAAATTTTCTCAGATTCAGCCTTTCGCCCGACGCCTCGCGCATAACATGGAGTGCCGACGGCACGCCTCTTGCCGGCACTGAAGGCGGCGATTTCTGGCGCATAATGGCGGACGACGGGTACTATATCGAAATGACCGTGCATTCCGCCGATCAGCACGGAGACGTAACGGTTGACGGCTGCCGCACCACCGTGGTCTACGACGGACTTGTGACCGACATCGGCAGAAAGCTCGACGTAAAACTGACGCTTACCATAACAGACTCCGGCGACAGGTACACCTTTGACGCCTGCGTTGAGAACCGCGGAGACGCCCGCATAAACGAGCTTGAATATCCCTACATCGATCTCAACCGCCTTGTCGGCGAGCGCGCCGACGATATTCTTTACCGTCCCTCGGGCATGGGCGAGCGCATAAAGAACCCCTGGCGTGCGCTTGCCTCCGCTCACACCGAATATATGAGTTCGGACTACAACGAGATAAAATCCACCCTTGTATACCCGCGCCCCTGCACTATGACATGGCTTGGGCTTCAGTCGGACAAATACTTCCTCTATGTCGGACGCCATGACGAGCGCACCCGCGCCTGCTGCCTGCTAAACGCCATACAGCCGCGCGAGGCGACGACGCCGCGCCTTGTTTCGGCGATATGCCACTATCCCTTTGCGCGCAAAGGCGAGGCAATATGCACTCCCCCCGTTGTGGTCACAATGGCAGAGGGCGACTGGCGCACAGGCTCGGATATTTACGGCGCATTTGCGCATTCCACCTTCTTCAATCCGGTCGAACCGCGCCGCTGGGTAAAGGAAATGACCGGATGGCAGCGCATAATCCTTCGCCACCAGTTCGGCGAGATATTCTGGAAATACGAGGACCTGCCCCGGCTTTACCTTGAGGGCAAGCAGTACGGTCTTGACACCCTGCTCGTGTTCGGCTGGTGGCGCGGCCGCTTTGACAACGGCTACCCCCACTACGAGGTGGACCCCGAGCTTGGCGGCGAGGAGGGGCTTCGCGCGGCGATAGCCGAAGTACAGCGTCTCGGCGGACACGTGATACTTTACAACAACGGCATCCTTATCGACAAAAACACCGACTTCTACCGCGAGCATCACAAGGAAGCCGCGCGCATAGACATTGACGGCAACGAATACGAGGATCACTACAAATTCGAAAACAACGGCACCGTGCTGCGCAATTACGGCTACAAGTCATTTGTTGACTCCTGCCAGGCGACAAAGATATGGCACGACAAGCTGATAGAAAACGGCAGACTGAAGCTCTCATTCAATCCCGACAGCATTTTTTACGACCAGATCGGCGGCCGCTCAAAGCTCTGCTTCAACCCCGAACACGAGCACGGCTACCGTCCGGATGACGAAATTGTCTACCGCCGCCGCAATATGCGCGACGTGCGCGCCCTCCTCGGTCCCGACCAGGCTGTGGGCACCGAGTGCGTAAACGATTCTCTTATCTGCGAGGTGGACTACACCCACGGCTGCGACCGCGGCGCGGGCTACCGCTCCACGCTTGCCGGCAACGTGCAAACGCTCTTCCCCGAACTGTACCGCCGCACCTTCCCCGAGCCTATCATATCCAACCGCTGGATACACGACTGCCGCCGCGGCTGGAAGGACGACCTCAACCACGCATTCATTTACGGTATGCGCTTTGATGTTGCAATATGGCGCTGCCGCAAGATAGGCGTTGCGGGTATGCCCGAGTACGGCGAGCATCTTAAAAAGATACTCGACCTCAAAGCCGAATACAGCCGCTTCTTCTACGACTGGGACAACGCCCGCTTTGTGTGCGACACCGACCTTACCCTTCCCGAGGGTATTCACTGCTGTGAATACAAAAACGGGACCGAGCATCTCTTTGCTCTCCGCA
>CATYWI010000037.1 GCA_958414155.1 uncultured Anaerotruncus sp.
CCGGCCGTGCCGCAGGTATTGCCGCGGCAGATGCGGGGAATAATATATCCGGGTAATGATAAAACAGAAATGAAAATAAATGTATGTGCTGTTGTGCGTCTGTATTGAACACACGCCGCTGCAGCCGTGATTTGTAAACAAAATGTAAACAAGGCGGCGAATGTGCAGAAAAGCCTGCCGAAAAGGAGTCTTATATAATGATACGCATTGCAATCGACGGTCCGAGCGGAGCGGGTAAAAGCTCGCTGGCAAAAGGACTTGCCGCAAGGCTGGGGATCAACTATCTTGATACCGGAGCGCTTTACCGCACGGTGGGATATGCGGCGCGTGAGCGCGGTATCCGTCCGGATGACAGAAAAGCTGTGGCGGATATGCTCGGCTCCGTCAGTGTTGAGGCGGTCTTTGAAAACGGAAAGCAGATGATGTATCTTGACGGCAAGCCGCTCGGCGATGCGATAAGACAGCACGAGATATCATCATATGCTTCTGCCGTATCCGCGATCCCCGAGGTGCGTGCGTTTCTTCTTGAAACACAGCGTGATATTGCCCGCCGTGAAAGCGTGGTCATGGACGGCCGCGATATCGGTACTGTGATAATGCCCGATGCCGATATAAAGATATTCCTTGTCGCTTCCGCCGAGGAGCGCGCCGAAAGAAGAAGACGCGAACTTGAGGAGCGCGGGATAAACGAGAGCTACGAAAAGATCCTTGCCGATATCCGTGAGCGCGACCGGCGCGACAGCGAGCGCGATATCGCGCCGCTTCGTCCCGCGGAGGATGCGATAATGCTCGATAATTCAGGCTTTACGCCGGAAATGAGCGTTGATGCCGCCATGCGGATAATCCGTGAACGCGGGATCGCCACTGAATGCGGGGAGGTCTCCGTAGGATGAAAAGCAGATTTTATGCCGTTGCGCACTTTCTTTTTGCATGGTTGGCGCGCGTTATATTTCTTGTTTTTCCGAAAGGAAGAAAAAACGAACCGCGCATTTCCGACGGACCGTATGTTGTATGTGCCAATCATATGTCGGCGATAGATCCGATAATCATATGTGCGGCAACACGGCGTCAGCAGCCGCGGTATATGGCAAAAAAAGAGTTGTTCGGCGTTCCCGTCCTTGCACCGTGCATAAAAGCGCTCGGCGCTTACCCGGTGGATCGCTCGGGCGCCGATGCCGGCGTTGTGCTGAAGACCGTTCATATGCTTGAGAGCGGCTATTCGGTCGGAATGTTCCCGCAGGGAACACGCCGCCCGGGAGTCGATCCCGCCACTACGCCCGTAAGAAGCGGAGTGGGATTCATCTGTTCGCACGCCCATGCGCAAGTGCTTCCGGTGTATCTTAAGGTCAGGGGCAACAAAATGGGTTTTCTGCGTCCCGTGAGAGTCATTATCGGCAAGCCGATACCGTACGAGGAGTACACCGGCGGCGGTGAGCATGAGGGCGACGCCGCATATATTTCAAAATATATTTTCTCGCGTATATGCGAGCTGGGAAGCGAAAGTGCCGGAAAAGCAAAATGAATTATAAATTTGAAAAGAACTTCCCGGAGGGCGGATTCGTCCGCGTTGCCGGAAGCGCGGGATTTTGCTTCGGCGTCAGACGTGCGACCGAATGCGTCAGACGCGCCATAGAGGAAAAAAAGCCGGGCGATAAGCTCTTTACTCTCGGAAAGCTGATACATAACGACACATACCTTGCGCGGCTTGCAGCCCGGGGTGTTGAGGTGATATCGGAGGCGGATATACCCACAGCCGCTGCCGCGAGCGATACGTGCGGGGGCGAGACGACGGTTTTTATCCGTGCGCACGGTATCACGCGCGAGACCGAGGAGATGCTTGCCGGGGCGGCAATGGTCCACCCTCATTTTCACTATGTTGACTGCACATGTCCGTATGTCAGAAAGATACACCGCATAGCGGCGGAGAATTCCGGCGAGGGACGTGAATTTATACTTATAGGCTCTGCGGACCACCCCGAGGTGCGCGGGATAATGAGTTATTTTACCGGGGAGAAGCACGCGTGTGCGACCGCAGATGAACTCCTTGCTTCCATTAATAATAAAAAAATGGTGAAGGATGTAAACGCGATTCAAATAATGGCGGCTCAAACCACTCAAAACGTATCCGAATGGAAAAAAAGTTTGA
Source organism: uncultured Anaerotruncus sp. (assembly GCA_958414155.1). The sequence goes on from CATYWI010000037.1 coordinate 2,147, forward strand.
AAATTATCGAAAGGCTATGTACAAACGCGATAATTTTTGATACAATATGTAATGTTACGGAGACCCGGCAGCTTGAAGCCGAAAAGCTTGGTAGGATGTGTGACCTTATGATAGTTATCGGCGGGCAGGACAGTTCAAATACATCCAAACTTGCCGCGGTAACGCGCGCTGTCTGCAAAGACACCGTGCGTATCGCCGATGCGCGAGAGCTTGCAGGGATAACTCCGAACGCTCACCTTAAGGTGGGAATTGTTGCCGGGGCATCAACGCCCGACGACATAATAGAGGAGGTATTCAAAACAATGAGCGAAACCAAAATCGACAAGGTTGAAATCGAAGGAGAAAACTTTGACGAAATGCTCAACTCAGCGTTCAAAACTTTAAATACAGGAGACACCGTTACCGGTACAGTTATCGCCATCAGCGATCAGGAAATGAAGCTTGATCTCGGCGCCAAAGTCACCGGTATACTGACCGCCGATCAGACTACAGACGATGCTTCTGTAAAGCTGAGTGAGATGTACAAGGTCGGCGACACTATAGACGCCTTCGTCATTCGCGTGAGCGATGTGGACGGATGTGCTATGCTGTCCAAGAAGCGCGCTGACCTTGACAAGAACTGGCACAAGATCGCAGAGGCGAAGGAGAACAACGAAACTCTTGAAGCCAATGTGACCGAGGCTGTAAAGGGCGGCGTCGTTGCTACCGTTATGGGCGCACGCGTATTCATCCCCGCCTCGCAGACCGCACTTCCCAAGGATGCTGATCTTTCTCAGCTCGTGGGCAAGAAGGTCAAATTCAAGGTCATCGAGGTCAAGCCTCAGGGCAAGACCGTTATCGGCTCCATCCGCGCCGCAGCAAGAGAAGAGCGCCGCGCTATCGAGGACAAGTTCTGGTCCGAGATCGAAGTCGGTAAGCACTATCACGGCGTCGTTCGCGGCATGACCGATTACGGCGTGTTCGTGGACCTCGGCGGTGTTGACGGTATGCTTCACAAAAAGGATCTTTCCTGGAAGCCCATACATAAGCCTGCCGATATCCTTAAGCTCGGTGATGAGCTTGACGTATTCGTCAAGTCCTACAACCCCGAGAAGAAGCAGATCTCCCTTGGCTACAAGACCGAGGAGACCCATCCGTGGAACGTATTCAAGTCCAAGTATCAGCTTGGTGACGAGCTTGATGTTACCATCTCCAGCATAATGTCCTACGGTGCGTTTGCCCGCATCACCGACGATGTTGACGGTCTTATCCACGTGTCCCAGATCGCTCTGGAGCGCGTTGCCAATCCCGCCGATGTGCTTGAGGTCGGTCAGACGGTCCGCGTAAAGATCATAAAGATCGATGACGAACAGCAGAGAGTAAGCCTTTCCATTCGCGCCATCCTTGAAGAGGAAGCCGAGAATGCCGAGGAAGTTCCTGCCGACGCAGAGTAATTATTGACCAAAGGGGCAATTGAAAACCTGGTGCTTTCAATTGCCCCTTACCTTTAATAAAAAAATGCCGGTCGAAATACCGGCATTTTTATGTAGGTGATAGAAATGAATTTAAGATCCGTATATGACAGCGTGAGCGCTGTGCTTGACGGGTACCTTGACGTCCTGCGCGAAGACGGCGGTCTGCTTTTCAATGTCAGAAAAATGTGCTGTTATTCGGGCGCGGCTTTTTGTCATACAAAAAGAAAAAAGAAGCTGCCGTCGCCGCGCATACCGCAAATTCCGCTTATACGGAATGCCGGGCGCGCATATGCGGTTACGATCCGATGAATATGCTGCGCTCCGGCGATCTTATTTATTGCAGTCACTTTGTCTTTCTGAAATGCGGGGAAGAGATCAAGCGCATACTTTCACCCGTTGTTCTCAAAGTTGCACCCGGCTCTGACCGCGATATCATCGAATATTACATTTTATCCCCGCCCTCGCGCCGTATTTTGCGCCGCACGCGGTTGATATGCCGCTCAAAGTCGCCGCCATCGATCAGCTCCGCAAGTACGAGCTGCTCGAATGTCGGAACGGTGCAGGAGTAAAATCCCAGCTTCTCATAAAATGCCTCTGTCAGTCCGGACGGCAGGACCATGTAGCCTACACGTATCGACGGCGATATGGTCTTTGAAAATGTATTAAGATAAATGACATTACCGTCATGGGACAGCGCGAAAAGCGTTTCAAGCGGCTGAGAGGCTACCGAGAATTCCGAGCCGTAGTCGGATTCGATTATGTATCTCCCACTGCGACCCGCCCAGTGTATATATTCGTGTCTTTTGAAAGCCGAAGCTGTCACGCCGCTCGGAAAGCTGCGGTACGGCGTTACGTGCAGTACGTCCGCATCGGAGTCGGCGAGCGCATCGCTGTCAATGCCGTCCTCCGTGAGCGGCAGGAGCCTGTATTCCGCACCCGAGACACGGTATATGCGCTCTATTTTTTCGTATGACGGCGATTCGATGGCGTATATCCTGTCACGGCCGAGCAATTCAGTGATCAATCCGTACAGATATTCAGCGCCGGAGCCTACGACTATCTGTGCTGCATCGACCCTTATTCCGCGGTTGCGGGCAAGATACTGCCTTATCGCCTCGCGAAGCTCATCGCGCCCTGTGCCGGGCGAGCGTTCAAGTATCATGTCGCCGCAGTCGGTGAGCACGCGGCGCATAGTCCGGCTGAGGACGGATACGGAAAATTCCGGATAATCCGCAACATATGCGCGACGCGGTTCATGCGTTGGCGAGTGAGCTGCCGCCGCTGCCGCAAAGCCGTCCGCCGGGCGGAATATCACAAAAAATCCGCTGCGCTCGCGTGATTCCACATAGCCCTCGTCGCACAGCAGCGCATATGCGTGCTCTACCGTGACGGTGCTCACGCCGCATTCCTCGGCAAAAAGTCTTTTGGACGGCAGGCGGCTCCCACACGGATACAAGCCGCCGATTATGCCGTCCCTTATGCGGCGGTATATCTGAAGATATACCGGACGCTCGCTTCTGTTTATCACATACTCCATCTGGTTATATTATTTTCTCCGTTTCTGGCTATTTAACATCACCAGAAAATATTATATACTATTGCCACGTTAAAATCAAGGGGGAATGTGATCATGAGTTCCAAAATCAAAACAAGCAGCAGAATGACCGCGCTGTGGCTTTGCACCACTGCAATGTTTACGGCGCTTAATGTAGTTATGAGTTCCTTCAGCGTGCCGGTGCCGGGCGGGCATCTTTATTTGAACGATGTCGTCATCTGTACGGCGGCGATACTGTTCGACCCGCTGGCGGCATTTGTCGTAGGCGGCATAGGGGCGTTTCTCGGTGACCTGTTCTTTTACACTCCGCCGATGTTCGTCTCTCTCGTGACGCACGGACTTCAGGCGGTTGTCATCTCAGTCTTTGCACATTATGTGATGAAAAAACACCCGGTGCTTTCATCCGGTATCGGAGCAGCGCTCGGCGCCGTGATAATGGTCGTGGGCTACTCGCTCGGCAGAGCGTTTATTTACGGTACGCCGGAGCAGGCATGGCTCAAACTCCCGTATCAGATACTCCAGGCGACGGTCGGAGCGGTCGCGGGCATGGTGCTCGTGTGGAAATGCGGCCTCTACAAGCTGTACCGCAACTGGCAGGCAAAGCACCGATAAAGGCGTTGCTCTGTTTTTATACATCTTTTTGCAACCAAAAACGACAATTCCTGCGCCGCGGTACTTGAAAAAAAACCGAGTTTGGTATATAATTGTGTCAAGGCGGCTGTGCGGGTCCTCCGACAGCCTTTTATGAAAGGAATCGTTTTTAAGATGAACATCAAAGATCAGATCAAAGTTTGCCGCGACTATGATGAAATGTCACGCATGGCGGCGGAGGTATTTGCCGATTACATAAAGAAGAATCCCCACGGGATACTCGGTCTTGCCACCGGCTCGTCCCCCGAGGGACTTTACGCCTGCCTTGTCGAAAAGTACAAAAAGGGCGAGCTTGATTTTTCGGGAATAACCTCTTACAATCTTGACGAATACTATCCCATAACACCCGATAACGATCAGAGCTACCGTTATTTTATGAACCATCACCTCTTTGACCATGTAAATATCAACAAAGAGCACACATATGTTCCCGACGGTACGGCTGCCGACCCCGATGCATTCTGCCGTGCATACGATGCCGCAATAAAGGCGGCGGGCGGAATAGGTCTTCAGCTTCTCGGCGTAGGTCAGAACGGACACATCGGCTTCAACGAGCCTGCGGACGAGCTTATAGGCGGAACACATCTTACCGGGCTTACCGAAAGCACTATCGACGCCAACTCGCGCTTCTTTGCATCGCGCGACGACGTGCCGCGTCATGCCATTACAATGGGCATAAACAACATTATGGATGCCGACGGCGTGGTGCTGGTCGTCTCCGGAAAGAACAAGCACAATGCTCTCATGGCGCTTATCAACGCCCCCGAGGATCCTCACATTCCCGTGACCATGCTTCGCAAGCACAAAAACCTCATGGTCTTCTGCGACGAGGCTGCATACAACGGCTGATAAAAGTAAAAAAACAAACGGAGATAATACCGAATGACCGACACCGTAATGATGGCGCGTATTGGTTCGGAGGCACGGGCAGTCCTTGACGGACTGCTCGCCTCAGCCGGACTGCGCCGCGGAGATATTCTTGTAATTGGCTGCTCCACCTCAGAGGTCGTGGGCGGACAGATAGGCAAAAGCTCGTCTGCCGATGCCGCTTCGGCAATATATGACGCCGTAGCGCCCGTGCTGGCGGAGAAGGGGATATTCCTTGCCGCGCAGTGCTGCGAGCATCTGAACCGCGCGCTTGTGGTCGAGCGCGCATGTGCGGAAAAATACGGCCTCGATGAGGTCTGCGTGCGTCCTCAGCCGCATGCAGGAGGCTCGTGGGCTACAAAGGTCTACGATTCGTTTGCCGATCCCGTAATGGTAGAGCGCATTGCGGCGCATGCCGGTATAGATATAGGTCTTACGCTCATCGGAATGCATCTGCGTCCGGTGGCTGTGCCCGTAAGGACCGAACAGCGTACCGTAGGCAGCGCAACCGTGGTCACGGCGCGCACACGCCCCAAGCTGATAGGCGGCGCACGTGCGGTATATCCGGAGGGTTTCAGCCGCTGACCGCAAGTGTCGCTTCTCTTATCCGATAATAAGGCAAAAGAGCCGGACGCCGCAGGCATCCGACTCTTTTTGCCTTACGTATGTAAAAAAAGTGAAAATGTAATTGACATGCGCCCGTCTTGTGTGGTATAATAGAAGCGATAACTTCCGTGCTGAAAGGTAGGGCGGCAAAGATGAGCGCTTGCGGGCGACAAACATATATAGTTACCTCCTGCAAGGGCGGCATAGGCAAGTCAACTGTGGCTGCCAACCTTGCCGCGTCGCTGGCGTTTGAGGGGCATCGTACCCTAATTATCGACTGCGACTTTTCAAACCGCTCGCTCGATCTCATCCTCGGCTGCGAGGACAGAGTCATATACGATATATCCGATGTTGTAGCGGGCAGAGTTGCGCCGGACAGGGCTGTCATATGCGGTGACAGATGCGATGAGCTGTTCTTCATACCCGCACCGCTCGTTTCGGACGGAACGTTTGACGGCGAATGCTTTTCGGCGGCTGTCGGGCGTGCAGCGGACTCGGTGAACGCGGAATTTGTTATCATCGATACCCCCGGCGCATCGGACGGCATACTGCCGGTGATAGCTCCGGCGGCTGACGGTGCGATAATCGTTGCATCTCACCAGCCCACCTCGGTGCGCGGCGCCGAAAAAATGGGGTATATACTTGACGGCCTCGGTGTGGACAAGCAGTATCTCGTTATAAATATGTTTGACGTCGATTCGGTGCTTTCGGGCGAGCGTGCGGGCATAAACGAGCTTATAGATAAAACGCACATAACACTTCTCGGAGTCATACCGGAGTCGCGGGCGCTTGCGTCCGAGCAGGAGAAGGGAAGACTTGCCGTTGACGGCAAGCCGGATAAGCGTCACCCGGAGGTAAGGCGTGTGCGCCGTGACTGCCGCGAGGTTGCGCGTGCATTCCGCGAGACTGCG
>CATYWI010000038.1 GCA_958414155.1 uncultured Anaerotruncus sp.
TATCTTTATATCGGCAGAATACTGGTCCAGGCGCTCCTTGATGTAATCAATGAATATCGGCGTTTTGACATACTGCGCAAACGGCTGATATTTCTGTGTTCCGGAATCGTAAAAAAGGAAAAAGTCGGAGTTTTCATCCTTTGAATATGCCCCGCTGTCGAGCGCATATTTCTTTATGATATGCAGGCTGTTTGAAAGTTCCAGCTGCTTTACCTCGCCGTCCTTCATTTCCACGAGCGCTTCATATATCTTCTGAAGGTCAGAATCGTTCCCGAACGCAGATTCCGCGCTCATATAAATGCCGTTCTTGTAGCCGTCGTCAGCCTTGTTCTCATCATAGTCGGCAAGCACCTTTTCAAAGTCCTCGCCGCCTTCAAGCTTTTTCATGGCTTCTTCGATCTTTGTGCGCGCAACGGCGTTTTCCTCCGCAGTCATTTCGGTATACACGGTATTGCCGTCCTTATCGGTGGCATATGTGCCGTCCTCCGACAGCTTTGGCGTTTTGTTTATAAAGACGCACACCTGCTTCATGCGGACATAATTCTTCTCGTAGTAGTCCTCAAGCTGCTGAGTGGTGACAGGCTGTATGCCGTTTGAACCGAAAAGATATTCCTTGAGATAGCTGACCTTTTCATCTGCAAGGTAAAGTTCGCGAAGCAGCTTTGAATTGATGCCGTATGCGGCAAGAATCGCGTTGAACTCGGATTTGCTTCCGTCAGCCAGATTCGTGACATATTCGCTTATCGTCTTGTCAACGCTTTTCACCGTTGCGTCCGGCAGCTTGAGATCGTACTGGTCAAACAGATAAAGCGCGCAAAGATACGTCTTTGCATTATCGTAGATATACGAACTGAAAAGATCGTCATATGTCTCTGCGGAATCATCCTTGACACGCACGGTCCATATCTTGTCTATCGACGAAAGTCCGTACAGACTTTTGAGCGACTGTCCGTATGAATATTCGAACTGAGCTTTATAGCGCGACATCCAGAATTCTATCATGCTTCCGGTTATATCGGTCTTACCGAGCGTCATAACGGTCGTTCCGCGCGACGCGCAGGAGGCAAGCGAGCATGCAAGCATAACGAGTGCAAGCAATAATGCGGCTATCCTTGCGGATTTTTTCTTCATATGTGATCCATCCTTCCATTCGGCGCTGCGGGTGTCCGTCCAACATTCCGTATACAATAATTATATCACCGTGCAGTTTTTTTGTCTACTCCGCTTTGTCCCGAATCTCAATATATTTTTCAAACAATCTGTTAATTATGCCTATGGGGTCCTCTCCGCCGCGCAGACGCAGAGTCACGAATGTGGTCGAGCCGAGAGAAGCGCGCAGGCGCGACGGCATGGAAGCCGAAAGCTCCTGCCACACCACCGGGTCGAACTCGGAGGGCACCATGCGTATATCATTTCCGCTCTGCGTTACCGCAGTGATGCCGCACAGCTCGGCACGATGACGAAGCAGCGCGATATCGAGCAGCGCTCCGGTCGCCGCAGGCGGCTCGCCGTAACGGTCGGTAAGCTCGTCGTAAAGCTCGTCGGCATCGTCCTGCGAGGTGATATGCGCTATGCGCTTGTAAAGCGCCATGCGCTGTGCTCCGGACGGCACGTATGATGCCGGCAGATATGCGTCCTCTGCAAGCGTGACGGTGCATTCGGTCTTTTCAACAGGCTTTTCGCCTTTTTCCTCAAGCACGGCTTCGTTGAGCAGTTTTACATACATATCATAGCCCACATCGTCGAGATGACCGTGCTGCTCGGCGCCGAGTATGCTTCCCGCGCCGCGTATTTCAAGGTCGCGCAGGGCAATGCGGAAGCCCGCCCCGAACTCGGCATACTCGCGTATCGCCTCGAGCCGCTTTTCCGCTATCTCGGTAAGCGCCCTGCCGCGCGGATAAGTGAAATACGCATACGCGCGGCGCGACGAACGTCCGACACGTCCGCGGAGCTGGTGGAGCTGTGAAAGTCCCATACGATGCGCGCTGTCAACTATAAGCGTGTTCGCGTTCGGAACGTCAACGCCGGTCTCGATTATCGTGGTGCATACGAGCACATCTATCTTCCCCGCCGTCATGTCCGCCCATATCTCCTCAAGGCGTTCCTTATCCATCTTACCGTGCGCCGTGACGATGGTAGCGTCAGGCACCTCGCGCGCTATCTGCGCCGCGATACCGTCTATCGTCTCAACGGTATTGTGCAGGTAAAAGACCTGCCCGCCGCGCCGCAGCTCGCGCTTTATAGCGTCTGTTATGATTATATCGTCATGCTCGAGCACGTATGTCTGGACAGGCAGACGGTCGCCCGGAGCCTCGTCCAGCACCGAAATATCGCGTATGCCCGTCATTGCCATATTGAGCGTGCGCGGGATGGGCGTTGCACTGAGTGACAGCACATCGACATTCCCGGACGCCTGCTTTATCTTTTCCTTCTGCGCCACTCCGAAGCGCTGTTCCTCGTCAACTATGAGCAGTCCGAGATTGTTGAACTTTATATCGCCCGACAACAGTCGGTGAGTACCGATGATAAGGTCGATGTCGCCGCGTTCAATGTCGGCGATTATCTTTTTCTGCTGCTTGTCGGTGCGGAAGCGCGAGAGCATTTCAACGTTTACCGCAAACGCGCGCATACGGCTCGTTGCAGTCTGGTAATGCTGGAGCGCAAGTATCGTCGTGGGAACGAGAAGCGCTACCTGCTTGCCCGCGACTATCGCCTTGTATGCCGCGCGCAGAGCCACCTCGGTCTTGCCGTAGCCGACATCGCCGCAAAGCAGGCGGTCCATCGGGCGCGGCTTTTCCATGTCTTCCTTTATGTCCTCTGCGGCGTCAAGCTGAGCCGAGGTCTCCTCGTACTCAAATGCGGATTCGAAATCGCGCTGGAACTGATCGTCCTTCGGGAATGCAAAGCCGGGACGGCGGCTGCGCTCGGCATAGAGCTTTATCAGCTCCTTGGCGATATCCTTCAGCGCAGCCTTTGCGCGCGCCTTGGTTTTGCCCCACTCCGCGCCGCCGAATTTTGAAAGGCGCAGCGTATCGTCGTCGGCGCGTGCGCCGATATATTTAGATACCTTATCCAGCTTTTCCACCGGCATAAAAAGTCTGTCCGAGCCGGCGTACTGTATGGTGATGTAATCACGCGTGACGCCGCCCGACTCCATGGTGGTGATGCCGAGATAGCGTCCGATACCGTGCGTTTCGTGAACAACATAGTCGCCAACCGAAAGATCGGCATACGACATTATCTGCTCTGTTGCCGACTCACGCTTTTTGCGCTTGCGAGCGCGCGATGATGCCGACACCGAGCCGGCGCGTGAATCTGCCAGCACGGTTATAACGGCAATGCGCGGGACCGTCATCTCAAACGGCGAGATGGGCGCCGAGGATATCACCGCGACCTCTCCGCGGTCAACGGTATCCGGGTCGAGCGCGTTGCCGTCCCCGGCATCACGCGCGTTGAAGCCCCACTCGCGGAGGAGACCAGCGTAATTTGCCGCCGCGGACTCGCTGCCCGCCATAAGAACGACACGGTATCCGCCCTTTACGTAACCCTCAAGCTCTTCGCGCAGCAGCGCATCGTTGCCGGCGCAGCTGAGCGAATGCTTTGTGCGGAATCCGTAAAGCCCGCCCAGCTCCGCGCCGGACATGCCCTGCATGAGCGAATCAAGCAGAACGGTAGTGTGCTTTGATATGAAGCCGGTGAGCCGCAACGCGGGCGCGCTGTACTCGGCGTATTTTCCCGCTATCACGCCGGAGGCGACCATCTCCTCAGCTTCCTTCGCCGCATGCCACTCTGCCGCCTTGAGGCGGTCGGACACCGCGGCATTGCCGCGTATGAGGCAGAGCGACATCGGCGAAAAATAATCGAGAAGGCAGGATTTTTCGGAATATATGAGCGAAATGTATTTATCAAGGAAGCGGACCTCGCCGCCCGCCGCTATCGCGGTATCGAGCGCGGCAAGCTCGCCGTCAAGCTCCTCGCCGACGCGCGGATCCTTTGTTTTTTTACGCAGCGTCCTGACCGCAGCGCTTATCGCCGCCAGCTCTTCCCTGCCTGCAAGAAGCTCTCTCGCCGGGGCAAGCACCGCCGACTTTATCTGCTCGGTCACACGCTGTGTGGCTGTGTCGAACAGTCCCATACGGTCTATCTCATCGCCGAAAAATTCGATACGCAGCGCAAATGCGCCGCCGTCACGGCTGCCGTCGGCACGGACTATACGCATTGACGGCGCGGCTACATCCACGATACCGCCGCGCACAGCGAACTGTCCCGCACCCTCAACAAGACCGGAGGAGCCGAGCGTTTCCGAGCCGGGCGCGTCGGCGCGGATATATCCCGCAGCCGTAAGACTGTCAATAAGTGCGGAAATGCCGCCGCGTTCGCCGTCGTCGAGCGAGACGGAAATAAGATTATCCGCGAGCGACGACGGCGGCATCGTGTAGCCGAGAGCTGCGTCCGGGGTGGTGAGTATAACGTCAAAAAGCCCGCCGACGATGCCGAACAGGACACCGAGACGGTTGTGTTCGAACTCGCGCGAAGCGGTTATGTTGTAAAAATTGAGATCACGCACCGGGTAAAACGCGGCACGAAGCCCGAGCGAGGTCGCGATAGACGCAAGCCGCAGACATTCCTTTTCCTCCGGGCAGATTATAACGGCGGGTCTTCCGCCGGGCATATCCTCACACAGCGCCGCGGAGAGCGCATCACACGCGCCCTCGCAAAGACCCGTAACGAGTACGGGCTTGGGATTGGCACGGCGCTGTACGCCGACGGCGGCAAGCAGTTGGCGGTATTCCGAATCGGCGCGCACCGCGCCTGTGAATATACTGCGCTGTACGGTGGTTTCCATGTTCGACATCGCCCCTTCTTACCTGTGTGTATTGCAGAGCTGCATTGCGCGGTCGGTATCGCCGCCCACAAATATGCCGCAGCCCTCCGCAGCAACGTCAAAGGCGGGGAGCAGCGCGGCGCGCGCATCGGAATCGAACCGCGAGAGCACCCAGTCCGCTATATCCATATCCGGGTGCGGCTTTGCACCCACGCCTATCCGCAGACGGGGGAAATCCTCGGAATTCAGTTGATATATGATGTTTTTGAGTCCGTTGTGACCGCCCGCACTGCCGCGAAGGCGTATGCGGAGCTGACCCACGGCAAGATTTGTGTCGTCCACGAGCACCAGTATGTGCGCAGGGTCGATCTTATAGAACGCCGCCGCCTCGCGTATCGCCTCGCCGGAGGCGTTCATCATGGTCATCGGCTTCATCAGCAGAACGCGTCTGCCCGATATCGTTGCCTCGCCGCAAAGCGCACGGAATTTTGCACGGTCAACACGGGCGCCGTATCTGTCCGCCAGCACATCCATGCAAAGAAAGCCCGCATTGTGACGGGTTATCTCGTAATCGCGCCCGGGATTGCCCAGCCCCGCGATGATCCATGACACCGGCTCGCGCTCCGCCGTTTCCCTCTCGCCGGATATTTTTTTGAAAAGTTCGAATATATCAGCCATAAGAAGCTCCGTTTCATATCAGATAATGTCCCGGTATGCCGCAGCACGGCGCGGGACCTGTTTTACGCCTTGTAAGCCAACGCAGAACGGCTCGCCGGGGACAATCCCCGCCGAGATCCTTTATGCTTTAGCACCGCTTATTATATCCCAACGCCGCGGCTTTGTCAAGTGTCGCCGCGCCGCGGCGTGCGCGTTTTTTCATGTTTATTCGCCATGAGTGATAAAAAAATGACGAAGTTCAAAAAAAATTTACCACTTTATTTTTGAAGGGGTAGATATCAAAACCAAAGTATGGTATAATAGCAGATGGTCAATTTCGTACAACAATTCAAATTCATTATACGGAGGAAATCCACTATGGCAAAAAAGTATTGCTACCTCTTTACCGAGGGCGACGCCACAATGCGTGAGCTTCTCGGCGGTAAAGGTGCTAACCTTGCTGAAATGACCAAAATCGGTCTCCCTGTTCCCCAGGGCTTCACAATCTCCACAGAAGCATGCACTCAGTATTATGAGGACGGCAAGTCCATCAATCCTGAGATTATGGAAGAGATCAACGCCTACATCACGAAGATGGAAGACATCAACGGAAAGAAATTCGGCGACAAGAAGAATCCCCTTCTCGTTTCCGTCCGTTCCGGCGCCCGCGCCTCCATGCCCGGCATGATGGACACCATCCTCAACCTCGGTCTTAACGACGACGTTGTCGCCGCCATGATCGCAGGCAACCCCGATCCCAAGTTTGAGAGATTCGTTTACGACTCATACAGAAGATTCATCCAGATGTTCTCCGACGTCGTTATGGAAGTCGGCAAGAAGTACTTCGAGCAGCTCATCGACGAGATGAAGCACAAGAAGGGCGTCGTTTACGACGTAGATCTTGACGCCGCCGACCTCAAGGAGCTTGCACGCCAGTTCAAGGCGGAGTACAAGTCCAAGATCGGTTCTGACTTTCCGGACGATCCCAAGGTACAGCTCTTTGAAGCTATCAAGGCTGTTTTCCGTTCATGGGACAACCCCCGTGCGAACGTATACCGCCGCGACAACGATATTCCTTACAGCTGGGGCACCGCCGTCAACGTAATGCCCATGGTATTCGGCAACCTCAACGATAACTCCGGTACAGGCGTTGCCTTTACCCGTGACCCCGCCACCGGCGAGAAGAAGCTGATGGGCGAGTTCCTGACCAACGCTCAGGGCGAAGACGTCGTTGCCGGCGTCCGCACTCCTATGCCTATCTCTCAGATGGCTGAAAAGTTCCCCGAGGCTTACGCCGACTTCATCAAGGTCTGCGACAACCTCGAGACCCACTACCGCGATATGCAGGATATGGAGTTCACCGTTGAGAACGGCAAGCTCTATATGCTTCAGTGCCGCAACGGTAAGAGAACCGCTCAGGCTGCTCTCAAGATCGCCTGCGACCTCGTTGACGAGGGCATGCGCACCGAAGAAGAAGCCGTTATGATGATAGATCCCCGTAACCTCGACACTCTGCTCCACCCGCAGTTCGACGCCAAGGCACTCAAGGCTGCCAACCCCGTCGGCAAGGGTCTGGGCGCATCTCCCGGTGCTGCCTGCGGACAGATTGTGTTTACTGCCGACGATGCCGAGAAGTGGAAAGAGGCAGGCAAGAAGGTCGTTCTTGTCAGACTTGAGACCTCTCCCGAGGACATCACCGGTATGAAAGCTGCTCAGGGTATCCTGACCGTCCGCGGCGGTATGACCTCTCACGCTGCCGTTGTTGCCCGCGGTATGGGCACCTGCTGTGTTTCCGGCTGCGGCGACATAGCCATGGACGAGGCTAACAAGAAGTTTACTCTCGCCGGCAAGACCTATCACGAGGGCGATTATATCTCCATCGACGGTTCTACCGGTAACATTTACGACGGCATCATCCCCACCGTTGATGCCAAAATCGCAGGCGAGTTCGGAAGGATCATGGGCTGGGCTGACAAGTACCGCCGCATGAGCGTCCGCACAAACGCCGACACCCCGCGCGATGCCAAGAAGGCACGCGAGCTGGGCGCCGAGGGTATCGGTCTTTGCCGTACAGAGCACATGTTCTTCGATCCCGAAAGGATCGCGGCGTTCCGTGAGATGATCTGCTCCGACACCGTTGAAGAGAGAGAAACCGCTCTTGCAAAGATCATGCCTTACCAGCAGGGCGACTTTGAGGCTCTTTACGAGGCTCTTGAAGGCTGCCCCGTTTGCATCCGCTTCCTTGATCCCCCGCTCCACGAGTTCGTTCCCACCGAGGAAAAGGACATCGAAGAGCTTGCCGCCGCTCAGGGCAAGAGCGTCGAGAAGATCAAGAACATCATCGCTTCTCTCCATGAGTTCAACCCGATGATGGGTCACCGCGGCTGCCGTCTTACCGTTACCTACCCCGAGATCGCCAAGATGCAGACCCGTGCAGTCATCCGTGCCGCTATCAACGTAAGCCGCAAGCACCCCGACTGGCACATTGAGCCTGAAATCATGATCCCGCTCGTAGGCGATGACAAGGAGCTCAAGTTTGTTAAGAAGACCGTTGTTGAGACCGCTGACGCCGAGATCAAGGCAGCAGGCTCCGACCTCAAGTATGAAGTCGGCACCATGATCGAGATCCCGAGAGCCGCTCTCACCGCTGATGAGATAGCCAAGGATGCAGACTTCTTCTGCTTCGGCACCAACG
>CATYWI010000039.1 GCA_958414155.1 uncultured Anaerotruncus sp.
TTCTATGTGACCTCCAAGGACAATGAAAACATCCGCCTTTGCTTCCGTTCCGGACAGAGCACCAGCTTCACTCCCGCCGACTACCCGACCGTTTATGTCCAGTTCACCGGCGAGCAGGGAACCGTCGGCGCATCTCAGGCAGAGAAAGAAGCGTTTGACAAGTATATTGCTGAGGAGGCTGCTGCGGGGAAATACCCCGCGCTCAAGGGTCTCACCGTGAACTTCCTCGGTGACAGCTATTTTGCCGGAAACGGACTCAACCCCGATTACGTATGGCCGTCCCTGCTCGGTAAGATCTACGGTATGAACTATACGAACTACGGCAAAAACGGCTCCACGATGTCCGATTATGTTACCACCAACAACCCCATGGTCGTGAGATATAAGCAGATGGCTGATAACTCTCCCGATATCGTGGTGTTTGAGGGCGGTAAAAACGACTACAACAAAAAGGTCCCGATAGGTAAGAACGACGATACCGATACCAAGACCTTCAAGGGCGCGCTCAATGTCCTTATAGACGGTCTGCGCGCAAAATATCCGAATGCCGTGCTCATCGCAGTGACCCCCTGGAAGGTGTCGGGCACCAACGGCATAGGCAATACGGTATCCTCCTATGCGGATGCCATGCGTGAGATATGCGCCATCAGGGGCGTTGCCTGTTTCAGTGCCGATGATCCTGCGGTCTCCGGTGTTGATATGACCGATGCCGCGTTCCGTGCTGATTATTCCATGAACCCGACAGACGTGAGCCACCTCAACTTCGCGGGACACAAGCTCATTCTGCCCAAGTTTGAAAAATTCATTGCGGATACTTATTCCGCCGCAAAAGCCAACCGATAATATCAGTAAAACGGTGTATCATTAAAAAATGTCGGTCATTCTGACCGACATTAAAGTGGGGACTGTCGCATAAATGCGCCAGCCCCCACGAAAAAAATCAGTCCGCACCGATGATCTCCGGCATTTCGAAGAGACTCCGTATGGTATGCTCGCATTCGAAATCATCGTAAAAATGACCATCGTCGAAAAGGCACCCGTGCATTCCGGCGTTCAGACCCGCAAGCACGTCGATATCGCGGTCACCGACCATCAGCGAACGGTCGCGGTCAAGTGAAAAATGCCGGCAAAGATAATTCAGTGCATCCGGCGAAGGCTTTGACGGGAAGCCCATAGTGCTGTCGATTATGAATGTAAACTCTCCGAGCAGCCCCCATTTTTCAAGCAGTAAACGCGGGAACTCGTCCGAGTGTGTATAGAGGAAGTTCCGCTTGCCGTGCTCGCGCGCAAAAGCGAGCGCCTCGGCGGCTCCCGGTATCGGTCCCTCCTCCTTCAGCGCTATCTCATGGTAAATGTCGTACATGATCTTTTTTGCCTCGGCTCTGTTTTCAAATGCGTAGTGCCGAAAGGCGTGCCGCACCGATTTTTTTAGGTGAAAGAGCACCGATTCGTATGTGTCATGCATACCGTAATGCTCAAGCGTGAGATACAGCGCACGTGTGAAGTAGGGGTAAGAGTCGGCTATCGTGCCGTCGAAATCGTAAATAATATTGTCGTACATGGTGTCGGTTCAGTTCTTTCCTTTATCGCGTTTGCGTTCGGCTTCCTCGGGTGTCTCGGCGATATTTATGCGGGTCAGGTGAAGGTTGCTGATGCCGAAATAGTATCCGAGCCATCCTGCGAGAAGTCCGGGGATGATTATTATAAAATAGGATATCCAGTATGAGTTGGCGGGGTGCGCGTTGATCTTTATAAACGACAGGATGCCCGTGTACATTCCTTCTATCCATATAGCTACCATGGCTGCAACTGCGCCGACCGTGGAGAAAAATCCAATGCCATTCAGCAGGTTCCCGAGCATCACAAGCACCGCAAGCAGAAAATTCGGTACCGACGCCCAAAGCGCCATGTAAAGTCCGGTAAGCGGAACGCGCGGAGTCCTGCCTGCCTCAATTGACGGGATCTGCTTGTATCCGATCTCCCAGAGAGCGGAATAATTCAGAAAAACAAAAAATAAGACGGCAAAAATACTTGTCACGAGCTTAAGCGTGTCGTACTTTGCCATACCGCAGGCAATTGCGAGAACATTGCCGAAGATGGATATCGCGATCTGATTGATAAACAGCTTGACGATAGTGTAAGAATTCTTTTTGAAAAAATTCATGTGGATCAGAGATTCCTTTCGATGATTCGACTGTATCTATTATATAATCCAAACCGCCGGTTTGCAATAACCGGACCGGAAAATTTACACTTTATCCAATAAAACAGCCAAAGAGATTGCCGTCTTTAAGACGGAAGATTGTAAATATAAGAAATATATCAAAGATAAGGGATTAGGAAAAATGGCTACCCAATATGTTCCTGAAGAATACCCGCCGCTGTTACGTGAGTTTGCGGGATATAAGCTGGTAATACAGGGGCGCTCACCGCGTACGGTGAATGAATATATGCTGGACCTGCGCACATTTTTCCGTTTTCTCATATTAAAAAAAAGCGGGAACGTACCGTCGCCCGGCAGTGAGGAGTTTGTTTCTGTTGACATACGGTGCGTTGACATTGATTTTCTGCGCGGGATAACGAGTACCGATATATATGATTTTTTGTTTTATACAGACCGTCAGCGCGGCAACGGCAGTGCTGCACGCGCACGCAAGCTGGCGGCTATAAAGGGGCTTTTCAAATACCTCACATCAAAGCGTCAACTCCTTGAGCATGATCCGACCGTTGCGATAGATACGCCGAACAAGCGGCGCTCGCTCCCGAAATATCTGTCGCTGGATGAATCCCGCCTGCTGCTTGAGACAGTCCGTACCGATACGTCGTCATCGTTCAGACGTCGCGATTTTGCGATAATAACGATATTCCTCAACTGCGGTATACGTCTTTCCGAGCTTTGCGGAATGAATATTTCCGACGTGGACCGGTATCTTCGCTCTGCGCGCATCGTGGGAAAGGGAAACAAGGAGCGCATCATATACCTTAACGAGGCATGCCGTGCGGCGCTCGGTGATTATATGGGAGAACGCGGCGGCATCAAGCCGAAAACCCCGGCGGATGAAAATGCTCTTTTTATCAGCCGCGTGGGAAGACGAATGTCGCCGAAGTCGGTTGAGTGCATGGTGGACAAGTATCTTGATCGTGCCGGACTCGGTTCAAAAAACTATTCCGTGCATAAGCTGAGGCATACTGCCGCAACGCTCATGTACCGCGAGGGCGGCGTTGACGTCCGCGTGCTTAAGGAGATCCTCGGGCACGAACAGCTGAACACCACTCAGATATATACACACGTTGCCGACAGCGATGTTGAGCTGGCAATGGCAAAAAATCCGCTTGCGGGCGATGTAAAGCGCGTGTCCGACAGGACGGATGAACAAAAAGACGAAGGGAACGATAAACAGTAAATGATGAAGCTGCAGAACTTTTCACTTATATATCCGGACGAACTGTCTCAGGAGCGGCATATGCGCTCGGAGGATCGCCCGGACATAAGCCAGTATGTTGTTGACGAGTTGGGACTCGGAGATATTCTTGAGCTTAAAAACGGCTCGTTGCCGGAGTTTTTTACAGCCGATCCGGGTGTGATAGCGTACAGGAACGAGACTTTCCGCGATCTGCTTGACAATCCTGCGCTCATAGACACGCTCAATTCCGTTATGCCGATACTGAATGACATACTTGAGCTGCGCCGTCTTGAATCCGACAGCGGCGACACCACGGATTACCTTGCCAGCATAACCGAGATAGAGCTTTATATTTCAAGTGTGGATACACTCAACGACGGACTGAACGCGGTAAGCGATTCGTTGCGCGGCAGAGCGTTCCGCACGCTTTGCGACCGCATAAACGAGCTTGCCGAGAGTGATTATTACAGCGAGCTAAACGAAAAGCTCTTTGAGCTTACCAAGCGCGTCCGCGAGATAAGAAGCGTGACCATAGGTGTAAATCTCGACGCGCAGTTGCGCCCAAAGGAGGCTGGCGTGCTTTCTATCAACCCGGAGCAGTTCCGTTCGGGCGATATGATAGAAAAGATACTGCGCCTCAACTTCAAGGACGACGAGTATACGTGTATCGCCAAGCTCGTTCCGTTCAATAAGAACCAGAACGAAAATCAGAAAACGGCGCTGTCGATAGCCTTCAATTCCGCAATAAATGACGTATACAGCTCCTCGCTCCGTTCATGGAAGAAGATCGTTCAGCAGTATGTGCTTGAAAACACCGATTTCCTGTTGAATCTTATCCCCGAGATCGAATTTCTTGTAAAGGGAACGCGCCTGCTTTCAAGGCTTAATGCGAAGGGATGCCCGCTGTGCGTGCCGGAGGTGATGCCCGCTGCCGACAGATGCTACCGTGCATACGGACTGTACAATCCCGCTGTGGCGCTGAAGATCGATGGCGAGGTCATCCCCAACGACCTTGTTTTTGATGAGAATGCCACGATATATGTGCTTTCCGGACCCAACCGCGGCGGAAAATCCGTCATTACCTGTGCGCTCGGTATTTCTCAGGCAATGATGCAGCTTGGTATGTTCGTGCCTGCCGAGTCGGCTGTCATGTCTCCGGTCGATGCCATATTCACGCATTTCCCGACAGGCGCCGACGACACCATAGACAAGGGCAGACTCGGCGAGGAATGCGCGCGGCTGGATGCGATAATCAACGCGGTCACCGACCGCTCGCTCGTGCTTCTTGACGAATCGCTTTCGTCTACCGGTGCATTCGAGGCATCGTATATCGCCGCCGAGGTCCTTGGCGGTCTTGCCATGATAGGCTGCCGCGTGCTGTTTTCCACCCATCTGCATGAGCTTGCGGGAATGATAGACGACATAAATGCCCGCACTGCCCCTGCGGGGGCAAGGATAGACACGCTTGTCGCCGGTATCGAAGAGGGAAAGAGATCGTTCAAGATCACACGTGCAAAGCCGGACGGCAAGAGCTACGCACGCGATATTGCCGAAAAATACGGACTTTCGTTCGATTCCATAAAGAAAAAGATTGAAGACCGACACAAAAAATAAAGAGGAAAAACAAATGGATAAACTTTTATCATTGATTGAAAACGACGCAAAGCTCACTGCCGAGCAGCTGGCTGTAATGCTTGACAAGGAGACCGGAGATATTAAAAAAGCTATTGACGAATACGAGCGCGAAGGCATCATTCTCGGCTATCAGGCGCTTATCGACTGGGATAAGACCGACCGTGAATATGTAACGGCGCTCATAGAGGTAAAGATAACTCCTCAGCGCGACCTTGGATTTGACAAGGCGGCTGAAAAGATATACAGCTATCCCGAGGTAAAGAGCGTTTATCTCATGTCAGGCGGCTTTGACCTTGCTCTTATTATCGAGGGCAAGACCATGCGCGAGGTGGCTTTCTTTGTAGCGCAGAAGCTGGCGCCCATCGAATACGTAACATCCACGGCGACGCACTTTGTGCTTAAAAAGTACAAGGATAAGGGCGTGGTCTACGGTCAGCCGGAAATCGACGAGAGAGGAAACTGCAACTGATGTTTGATTACGACAGGTTACTCTCGCCGACGGTGACATCGCTGAAAAAATCCGGTATACGTAAATTTTTTGACCTTCTTGAGGAGATGGACGATGTAGTGTCCCTCACGGTCGGTCAGCCTGATTTTGTTACGCCGTGGCATATCCGTGAGGCGGGCATCGAAAGCCTTGAGCGCGGAAAGACTTATTATACTTCAAATGCGGGTACGCTTGATCTGCGCCGCGAGATATCGGCGTATCTCTCACGCCGTTTCGGGCTTGTATATGACCCCAAAAAAGAGATCATTGTCACAATAGGCGGCAGTGAAGCGATAGATATGACTATACGCACGCTTGTAACGCCGGGGGATGAGGTGATAATCCCCGAGCCGTGCTTTGTCTGCTACGAGCCGCTTGTGAGAATGGCAGGCGGCGTGCCGGTCATCATTGATACGTCGGCTGAGGATAAATTCAAGCTCACGCCGGAAAAGCTTGCGGCAGCTATCACGCCAAAGACCAAACTGCTTGTGCTGGCGTACCCCAACAATCCTACCGGGGCTGTTATGACGCGTGAGGATCTTGAGGGCATCGCCGAGGTCCTGCGACCGACGAATATCGCAATACTTTCGGATGAGATATACGCCGAGCTTACATTTGGATTCAGGCATACCTCTATCGCATCGCTTCCGGGAATGCGCGAGCGCACCATTCTCGCCTCCGGATTTTCAAAGGCGTATGCAATGACAGGCTGGCGTCTCGGATATGTTTGTGCGCCGCCTCAGATATCGGACCAGATACTCAAGCTCCACCAGTATGCTATAATGTGCGCGCCTACCACGAGCCAGCTTGCCGCCATAGAGGCTATGAAGAACGGGGATGCGGACATTGAATATATGGCAGAGCAGTACAACTTCCGCCGCCGCTACATTTACCGCGGTCTTGCGGATATCGGTATCGATTCGTTCGAGCCGGAGGGAGCGTTCTATATATATCCCGAGATCGGAAAGTTCGGACTTTCAAGCGATGAGTTCTGCAACCGTCTGCTTTATGAATATCACTGCGCGATAGTTCCCGGTACCGCATTCGGCGCATCCGGAGAGGGCTTTGCCAGGATCTCTTACGCATACTCGGTAAAGCACATTGACGCAGCGCTTGAAAGACTTGAGGCATTCACCAAGACACTTAAAAAATAATTTTCCGGAGTATACAATGGAAAACACCAGTCAGAGCGAACGTAAAAAAAGCGTGCTTGGCGCAATTGCGGCGAGCAAGCTGAGTGAAATGCTCAAAAATATAGATATAAGCTCGATCAAGGAGACGACCGGCGGGTATAATGCGCGTGCGCGTATACTTGCGCTCTTTGACATGGGAACGTTTGCCGAGACAGGTGCGTACATCGTCAGACGCGAGCCGGGGGAAGATCCCGCCGAGATGTTCTCGGGCGTGATAACGGGATACGGCGCGGTGAACGGGAGGCTCGTTTATGCTTTCGTTCAGGACAGCGCGCGAATGCGCGGTGCGTTTGACAGTACATCTGCCGGCAAGATCGCAGATCTTGTTCGTCTTGCCGCGCGCAACGGCGCTCCGGTCGTCGGTATATTTGACTCCTGCGGCGCGTCCATCTACGAAGGCGTGAGAGTCCTTGACGCTTACGGGGAGGTAATGAGGCAGATAAATGCCGTAAAGGGAACGATACCTCTTATCGCTCTCATTCCGGGCGTCTGCGGCGGCGGAATGGCGGCGCTCGCATCAACATTCGATTTTATTCTCACAGTGAGCGGACAAAGCGATTTTTACGTTTCGCCGCCCTTTATCAGCGGCGAGGCGCCGTCCGACGGTACTTCGGTGGCGGATATCACTGTTGCCGATGAGGATGAGCTGTATCCGCGCACACGCGAATTGCTCTCATATTTGCCCTCAAACTGCAATGAGGGTGCAAGAATGTCGGATGCACCGGTTTTTGACCGTGACATTCCGACCGAATATCTTGCTTCGAAGGAATACGACGCGAAAAAGATCGTTGCATGTCTTTCGGACGGAGACAGATTTATTTCACTTGGCTCCGGTTCGGTACCTGAGCTTGTCTCGGGGCTGGCATACGTCGGAGGTATAGCCTGCGGTGTTCTTGCCAACGATCCGCGCGAACGCAGTGGAATGATGACCGCACGCGCGTGCCGACGTGCCGCAAGGCTTGTAAGGTTTTGTGACAGCTTCGGTCTGCCACTTATCGCGCTTGCAAATACAGCAGGATCATGCCCGGACGAGGCGGATTCTGCCGGATACGCCGAGGCTGTTGCAGGGCTTTATACGGCGCTGACGATTTCGGAAAATGCAAAGATAAGCGTTGTCACGGGCAACGCATACGGCATGGGCTTTACGCTGATGGCGTCAAAATCGGTCGGAGCCGACATCGCTTTTGCTATGCCTGACTCCTGCATCAGCCCAATGTCGCCCGAGGCATCTGTGGCTTTTGCCTGGAATGACCGCATATGCGACAATGATGTGACCGTGACGCGGGAGCAGCTTGAGGCAGAATGGCGCTCAAGACTTGCTTCTCCGTGCGATGCGGCGCTCTGCGGTCAGATCGATGATATAATTCCCGCAGATGAGCTGCGTTTGCGCATCGTTTCTGCGGTGCGGATGCTGGCGGCAAAGTCGCGCAGCGTTCCGACACCGCGCC
>CATYWI010000040.1 GCA_958414155.1 uncultured Anaerotruncus sp.
TGTGAGCGGAAGTCCGCGCAGGGCATCCGAGGCTATCGCGGTCACCTTTTTACCGCCAAGCATGGCAGGTATGACCACGGTGGCATCACGCGATGTGCATGCCGTTACCGTCGCCGTACCGCCCCGAATACTATATTTGAAGTATTTTCCCGGCGTCTCCGCTGCCCAGACGGCATAAAGATCTATCTCCCCGTTCCCGGGCATGACGACGTTCCAGCCGCAGGCGTAAAAATCGCCGCTCCCGTCAGCCGCAGTATTGTAGCCGAGGAGCGCATACCCCGCGCGCGTGAGCGAGCCGTCGTTCGGATGCGCATTGGGGCAAAGATAAAACTCGCGCGACTGCCGCTCGGTCATAACGTCGCCTCCGTCGGCAGTCCTGCCGCCTGCGGCATGATAACGCAGAACAAAGCTACCTGCCGCCGATGCGTCGCGGTAATTGAGATAGATCACCGCATTGTCGGAGGGGGTATAGGTATACACGCGCTCGGAGGAAAGCAGCAAGCCGCCGCCGTCAAGCGTTGCTCCGAGCGAATAGCCAGCAAAGATGTATCCGCTTTTTTCCGTCACCGAAAGATACACACGCTCGTTTTCGGTGATAGTGGAGATGCCCGCACCCGGAGTTACCGTGCCGCAGGTCTCGTCATTGATTATCTTGAGGCTGTAAACATCGGGACGTCTTACGCGGTAGACGACCGTAGTCGGCGCACGCACGCCTGTGAGCGTCATTCTGCCGTTTTCGGTCTCGACGTCCCCGGAAAGTATCTCAAGCATATTGCCGATGGGAATGTCAACGGTAAAGCTGACATCCTCGCCCGGAACGACGTCAAACACCCCGCCGCCCACACCGTCGGCGTCGGCAAAAACCACGCGCACGGTATACCCGGTGCCCGCCGCCGTGATATCCGACTGCCGGAAGGCGTCAAAGCCGCCGCGTATGAGGACGGCTGATAAAATGAGCACGGCAAGTGCCGCCGCCGCTATGAGCGATCTTACCGCAATACCGGACACCCCGGATGAGCTTATATCTTTCTTCATATATACATGACCCCGACAATATAATATATCACAGTAATTATATCAAATACGGGGCTAACGTTCAATAGGCAGCGGCGGTTTTGACACAAAAAAATCACCGCCGTGGGCGATAAGTCATATAATTATAGCAGAGGGGACGTCAAAGCCGTCCCCCGGATGACAGGGAGGAAACAGTCATGCCGAGATCATGCGAGCTGAAAAAAATGATAGGGCTTCTGGTCCTTTGCTTCGGCGCGGGGATATTTCTGTCCTTTATCCTGCCGTGGAGGCTGCTTGCCTTCATCGAAGCGGCGGCTCTGCTCTGCGCGGGCGTGATGCTTATAAAGTGAACCGCCGGCGCTTCCCTGCCTCCGGAAAGGAGCCGAAATGAAGATAATCGTAATACGCTCTCCGGGAATTTTCTCGCCGCTTCTGCGTCGGATATTCGGGAAAAAAGGGGAAAAGCCAAAGAGAAGGAAATAACTCTGCGGGGTCGGCAGCTTTTCAGCATTGCCGACCCCTTTTGTAACTATGCGTATGAAACGTCGAACGCCGCGCGTCACTCCGCGCGCATTTCTTCGCCGTACCGTGTGTAGAGCGCGTTTATCTCATCCTTTATCTCTGCTATCCGCCCGCGTATCTCACCTACGCGCCCGGCAAGCTCCGCCTCAAGCTGCGCACGGTCCTTTTCCGCATTCTCGCGGTAGGTCTGACGCGCGTCAAGGCTCTTTACCGTTATTTTGGCTTCATACATTTTAAGCATCTCGAGCATCGAACGGAAAAGCGGAAGGTTCAGTCCGCGCCCGGTGGCGGTAAAAAGCACGTCCTTGTGCGAAGATATGCCCGAAAGGATCTCCAGATTTCCGCCCTCTCTGTCCCATTCGGCGCTTCGCGTTACATTGTCTCCGACAGTACCGGAGGTGTGCGCGGTCTCCGGCAGGACGATCTCACCGACACCCGCCGCCGCGAGCGCCGCAGCACCCGCTTCGCCGAGCGTGGCGCCCGTATAAAGCACTGCCGGGAAGAGCGTTATGCCCATGTCCGCCATTGATTTTTTTACGCTCTCAAAATGCGCGGCTCCGTCGTCTGTGCCGTCCCATGCGGCGCAAAAGCTCCAGCCCGCCGCCGAGAGCCGCAAGAGCATGGAAACGTCAAGCATACCTGCCGTACCGATAGTTGCGGGATCATCCACCGCCACGCTCGCGGTGTAGCCGTAATCCGTCAGCACCGGGAATGCCGACTCGTAGACCTCGGCAGACGTATCACGGAATATGACGGCAAACGCAGGGGGCGCGCCGGCTCCCTCGGCATAGCTCGCCTCAAGCCTTGCAAGCTCGCTCTCAAGCTCCTGCCGCTCGCGTTTGAGCGGATCAAGCTCAAGGCGCAACGTCTCGGCGCGCGCCTCCTTTTCGGCGATCTCCGCCCGGTGCTGTCTGTTGTCCTTTACGCTGATGACGACTCCCACCGCTCCGAGAACTATCAGAAGCACGATAAATATTGAAATAATTATTTTTACAACGTTACCGCTACCGTTCATTATTCCGTTTTCCTCTGTTGGGTATTTTTTATAATACAGTATACCACACATTAAAGAAAAGTTCAAGTAGACGGCGGCATCAAAAACCCATTTTGAGCTTTTTAATACCGCCGTCTGCGTGGCTTCCGGCAGCTGAACGCCTCCGGTCACTGTTTTACATTATCATGACTTATTTCGTATACGCTGCGTTTACGCCCTCAAGAAGGCTTTTCAGCATCTTTGTACGGGCAGCCTTTGTGCGCAGCCAGTCGCTGCGGTTATCCATGGCGTCACGGTAGAGCGTCTGGGTCATGTCATTAAGGGTTATACCGTATATTCTGCCGAGGTCAAAGGTAACGCCGTCGCGTATGAGATCGTACATTTTAGCCGTCTCACTGTCCTTGGCAAAGCGTATCTTCATTGTTACCTCAAATATGGCGGGCGTCGTGTAATTGTACGCTTCATACGCCCAGCATTCCAGAACAGCCGATGCAAGGTCGGGGCGTGTGCAATCGGCAACTACCGCATAGAGCGTAAAGGGGTTGCCGGCGCAGGTGTAGTACGCCTCCTGATCGGAGCTCCACTTGGGCGCGGGCACGACGCCGTACCCGAACTCGACATCCGCAAGGTTCTTTATCGCGGCAACGGCGCGGTCACAGTAAAATACCGATCTGCCCGCCGAAAATACGTTGGCCTTTCCCTTCCAGTATCCGTCATCGGAGTCGTAGCAAAGGCGCTCCAGCTTTTCAAGCAGCCCAGCCGACTTTTCGCTGAAATAGGAATCCGCCACCTGAATCAGACCGTTTGCATCGCGGTCGGTGGTGCGCAGTCCGGAGCCGTAGAAAAATGCGTCGAGCGACAGCTTGGGCAGAACAAGACCGTACTGGTCGCCCGCCGACTTCTGCATATCGGCATCGGTATCGCGGTAGAAGTCCTGGCACATGGCTATCATGTTATCGACAGTCCACTCGTTTGCGTTTATCATGTCGTAGGGCGAGCGTGAGCCGGTCTTCGTTTCAAGCAGATCCTTGTTGAAGAAAACGGCGTACATCATATAAAGCATATTAGTGGAGATATCGCCCGAAACGAAGTAGAGCTTACCGTTTACGGTAGCCTCGGAGGTGAGCAGCGAGGGCCACCACGGCTTTTCAAGGTCAAGGTGCTCGGTCTTGGCAAGATCATAGCAGAAGCTGTTGTACGCCGCGTTTGCAACGCTCTGGCTGTAGCCCGCTATGATGTCAAACGCATGGTCGCCCGAGCCGATGCTGGCGTTTATGTAGCTGACGAATTCCTTGAGCTTGGAGTTTCTGCCCTCCTGCCCGATGAAGTCCAGCTTGACCTTCATGCGTTCCTCAAGCATTTTGTTGCGCCGGTTTATGGCGTCCTGAGTTTTATCCATTATATTGTCGGCATCTTCAATGAAAAATTCGGGGTTTTCAACATCCGACCAGTAAAGCACTCCCATCGTCTCACCGCCGAGATCGACGTCATCGGGGATCGAAAGACGCTCGGCAGTATCCTCGGGAGTATCGACCGTGGGCGCGGCAGTCACGGGCGTCGTGACCGGCGTATCCGACCCGTTTTGGGCACAGGCGGAGAAGCAAAGCAGCACCGTAAGCACGGCAAGGACAAGGGATGCATAGCGCATTGTTCTTTTCATAACGTGGTACCATCCTTTAAGGCTATCTTTCGAAGGCGCGTGACCTTCCTATTTATTTTATTATATCATCGGCAAAGCGCGTTGTAAAGTGTTTTTTATCACCGCGGCGGAATAATTTTTTGTCCGCTAAACCTGCGGTTTAGTTCCGTTGACATATATACATTTGTGTGATATAATATCTAAACATGTATTTTTGGCTTTATCGATAAAGGTGTATTATGAAAAGAAAGAAAGAACGGAACAGACAACCCGGCAGCGGACGGCTGATGCTTGAATTCATGCATGGCTCAAAGCTGCTTTTTCTGGCAGGTATAATCGTATCGCTCGGCGTGACCGGAGCCGACATGCTGAACCCCCAGCTCATCCGCTTTACCGTTGACACGGTGCTGCGTCAGGAAGAGTCGGATCTGCCGTCTTATGTCCGTGTGATAGTGGACATGCTCGGCGGCGCCGAGGTCATCCGCACACGTCTTTGGACGGTCGCCGCGGTGATTGTCGTCGTTGCGCTTTTTGCGGCGGTCTTCCGCTATCTCCAGCGCACGATCAACACAAGAGCTGCGGAAACGCTTGTTGAGCACATGCGCAACATGCTTTATGAAAAAATACAGTCGCTGCCCTTCTCATGGCACATGAAGAACAAGACGGGCGACATGATCCAGCGCTGCACCTCCGACGTTGACATGGTGAAGAACTTCCTCTCGGAGCAACTCATATCGATCATCCGCATAGTGATCCAGGTCACCGTATCCCTTATCGTAATGTACGGTATGGACACCCGCCTCGCACTTGCAGCCACCATCTCGCTGCCGGTGATACTTATTTATTCCGCCGTATTCGGCAGACGCATCGGTTCCGGCTTCAAGGACTGCGACGAAGCCGAGGGCGCGCTTTCTGCGATAGCTCAGGAAAATCTCACCGGAGTGCGCGTGGTACGCGCCTTCGGGCGTGAAAAGTACGAGCGCGAGCGCTTCCGTGCGCAGAATGATAAGTACGAGGCGCTCTGGGTAAAGCTTGCAAGATATATGTCGGCATTCTGGGGAATGGGAGACTTCATTTCCGGGCTTCAGGTCATGCTTATAATAATTCTCGGCGTATTTGCATGTCTTGACGGCAGACTTACCGCAGGCTCCTTCCTTGCGTTCGTTACATACAACTCAATGCTGACATGGCCCATGCGCCGTCTCGGTCGAATGATATCCGAGATGAGCAAGGCAAACATCGCCATAGACCGTCTCAGCTACATCATGTACTCCGAGCCGGAGCACGACCGCCCCGGCGCATGCGAGCCGGACATGCGCCGCGACATTGTTTTTGACGATGTGAGCTTTGCATACGACGGCTGTCCTGAGTTGCTCTCCCACATCTCGCTGACAGTTCCCGCCGGCTCGACGCTCGGCATTCTCGGCGGCACCGGCTCTGGCAAATCCACGCTCGTACACCTGCTCGACAGGCTTTACGAGCTTCCCGCCGACGGCAGCGGAGGCAGGATAACGATAGGCGGCGTTGACATTGCCGACATCCGCGCGTCGTATCTGCGCCGCAGCATCGGCATAGTCCTTCAGGAGCCGTACCTTTTCTCCCGTTCGATAGCGGACAACATATCGATAGCCTCTCCCGGCGCGGGAATGGAGGAGATTCGCGAGGCGGCGCGCGTTGCCTGCCTTGACGAGACGGTATCCGGCTTCAGCGAGGGCTACGACACCTTTGTCGGTGAGCGCGGAGTAACGCTTTCCGGCGGTCAGAAGCAGCGCACCGCGATAGCCCGCATGCTGACCGAAAAGGCTCCGATAATGGTATTTGACGATTCTCTCTCC
Organism: uncultured Anaerotruncus sp.; assembly: GCA_958414155.1. The sequence continues at coordinate 6,005 of CATYWI010000040.1, forward strand.
GCCGTCGACGCGGAGACGGATGCAAAGATACGCGCCGCGCTTGCCGATCAGCTCGGCGGATCGACCGTGTTCCTTATTTCTCACCGCACGGCGACTCTGATGAGCGCGGACAAAATAATCGTGCTCGACCACGGAAAAATAGCCGAGGAAGGCACGCACGACGAGCTTATGAAGCTCAAGGACGGCATTTACCGCCGCATTTACGAGATCCAGATGTCGGATCCCGACGCAGGAAAGGAGGCAGACGCATGAGCGGCACAGAAGTAAAAAAAGACCCGCGTGAAAACCAAAAGAAAAAGAACGACAGTTTTGTCCGTCTGCCGTGGTTCGGCATCGGGAAGCTGATACCGTTCATCCGCCCGTACAGGCGCAAGCTGCTCGTCATGCTGGTGCTCGGCATAGTCGGTAGCGCAGTAGACATTGTCATCCCTCTTTTCCAGCGCTACGCCATAGACAACTACATAGTCACCGGCGTTGTAAGCACGCTGCCGTGGTTCATACTGCTCTACCTTCTTACCCTTATCGTTCAGATAAGTGCGAATTTCGTCACGACCTACACCGGCTCGCGCGTTGAATGCGGTGTCGGTCACGATCTCAAGCAGGCGAGCTTTGACCACCTTCAGACTCTCTCCTTCTCCTACTTCAACCAGAACAGCGTCGGATATGTTCATTCCCGCATCATGAGCGACACCTCGCGCATCGGCGAGCTTGTTTCATGGTCGCTTCTTGATGCCATATGGAACATCTCCTACATCATCGGCGCGATAGCGGTCATGCTCAGCATAAACAGCAAACTGGCGCTGGCAGTCATTGCGATAGTTCCGATAGCGGCGCTCCTCATTGCGTTTTCTCTCAACAAGCTGACCTCTCTCAACCGTTCGATACGCGAGCTTAACTCCCGTATCTCCGGCGACTACAACGAGGGCATCACAGGCGCCAAGACCATAAAGACGCTTGTGATCGAGGACAAAATGATATCCGAATTCGAGTCCGACACCCGCACGATGAAGCGGACCTCGGTAAGCGCCTCGCGTTTCCGCGGGCTTCTGTTCTCCTCCGTATCCTTCTTCTCCTACGTTGCGCTTGCGCTCGTTCTCTGGCGCGGCGGCATCCTCACCCTTGAGGAAGCCATGAAGGTCGGCACGCTTTCGGTCTTCATGTCCTATGCGCAGGGGCTTATGAATCCTCTTCTCTGGATCATAGATGCATTTTCAAGTCTTATCAACACGCAGGTGAACATCGAGCGTGTCACCCGTCTGCTTGAGACCGAGTCTGACGTCACCGACACTCCCGAGGTGATAGCAAAATACGGCGACACCTTTGAACCGCGCCGCGAGAACTGGGAGCCGCTTCACGGCGACATAGAATTCCGCGATGTGACCTTCCGCTACCCTGACGGCGACGAGACGGTGCTTGAGCACTTCTCGCTCAAGGTCCCGCAGGGCACGCGCGTTGCCATTGTAGGTGAGACGGGTGCGGGAAAATCCACTCTTGTCAACCTTGTATGCCGCTTTTACGAGCCGACAGACGGCGCTGTTCTTATCGACGGGCGTGATGCGCGCGAGCGATCTCAGCTCTGGCTGCACTCCAACATAGGCTATGTGCTCCAGTCGCCGCATCTTTTCTCCGGCACTGTGCGCGACAATCTGCGCTACGGCAAGCCGGATGCGACCGACGATGAGATCAATGCGGCTCTGCGCACAGTCTCTGCCGATGCTGTTGTGGCGCGCATGGATCGCGGGCTTGACAGCGAAGTAGGCGAGGGCGGCGATCTTCTCTCCACCGGCGAAAAGCAGTTGCTTTCCTTTGCCCGCGCGATAATTGCCGATCCGCGCATTCTTGTGCTTGACGAAGCGACCTCATCCGTTGACACGATAACCGAGCAGATAATCCAGAATGCGATCGGCAAGGTCACGGCAGGACGGACGTCCTTCATCATTGCGCACCGTCTTTCCACTGTACGCGATGCGGATGTCATAATCGTTGTCAAGGACGGCAAAATAGTTGAGGAAGGACGTCACAGCGAGCTTATGCGTCGCTGCGGCTACTACCACTCCCTCTACACCCGCCAATACGAAAAAGAAGTTCTTTCTATACTCGGGTGACGTTGCTTCAGATTTGCAGCTTCATACCCCGATGGTGAAATGAGTGCTGTTTTATA
>CATYWI010000041.1 GCA_958414155.1 uncultured Anaerotruncus sp.
TGGAAGAGAGCTATCCCGTCGGCGTTTACAGCAGCATCAACATGTTCCGCGGCGCCAAAACGGTAAAGGCGCATCCCGGACAGCGCTTTGTCATCGGCGGCGCCGAGATAGAGTATTATTCCACCATCGAGCTGGTAGCTCCTGCCGACTGCGACACCGGCAACACGGTAAGCGCGGTGTTTTCGATCACCGCCGAGGGACAGAAGATAATGTTCCTCGGAGATTCAAGCTCCGTGATGACGAACGTGCTTGTAAAGTGCTACGGCAAGGCGCTGGCATCGGACATAGTTCAGGTGGCTCACCACGGCGCGCACGGCGGAAGCGTTGAACTTTACGAGAACATCGACATGAAGGTCGCGCTCTGGCCGCTCGGCGTTTGGGACTACTACAATTACGGAGGTCACGGCAGAAAGAGCGAAACTTGGAACGCGTACTTCTACTCCTCACAGAAGATGATGGAGATAATCCTTGCCGGACATTCCGAGCGCACCATAACCCTGCCCTACGAGCCTGCCGCAAAGAGATTCCCGGCGGACAAAGAGGCGGATTATACGCCTTAAAAGCCCGGAAGGGTGTTGAAAAACTCAATTGAGTTTTTCAACACCCTTCTTTGATCTATAATGACCTACGGGTCATTATTTGTGATGCAGCTTTTTGGTCTGGTATACAGGCTCGTATGTAACATTCACGCCGAGCTTTTTAAGCACATTTTCATCCACTTGCGAAAGAATGACAGTCGAGTGCGCTTCGCATCCGCGCAGGCGTGCAAGCTGCTCGGTCGCTCTTTCGGCGGCGGGGGAGGTAACGGCGCAGACAGACAGCGCGATAAGCAGCTCATCGGTGTGCAGACGCGGGTTGTGATTGCCGAGGTAGTCTATTTTCAGCTTCTGGATAGGCTCGATTATTGCGGGGGAGATGAGGTTCAGCGAGTCGTCTATTCCCGCCAGCGCCTTCAGTGCATTCATCAGCATAGCCGAGGTCGCGCCGAGGAGGTTCGAGGTCTTTCCCGTGACTATCCTGCCGTCGGGAAGCTCTATCGCTGCCGCGGGTGCGCCGGTGGCGTTCTTTTTTGCAAGCGCGGCGGCTATCACGGGGCGGTCATCGGCGGAAAGTCCTGCCTGCTTCATCTGTATTTCGTGCTTATAAACTATATCCGCGCCGATGTTGCCGCGCTTCTGCTCGCAGAGCGCTGTGTAATACCGGCGTATTATCTCCTGGTTCGCCGCCGCGCGCACAGCGTCGTCGTCGGTTATGCAAAAGCCCGCCATATTGACGCCCATATCCGTGGGCGATTTATACGGGCATTTGCCGAGGATCATCTCAAGCGTTGCCGATACAACGGGGAATATCTCAATATCGCGGTTGTAGTTTACGGTAGTTTTGCCGTATGCCTCAAGATGGAACGGGTCTATCATATTGATATCCGCAAGGTCTGTGGTCGCCGCCTCGTATGCGATGTTCACGGGGTGACGCAGGGGGAGGTTCCAAACGGGGAAGGTCTCAAACTTTGCGTATCCGGATTTTATCCCGCGCGCGTTGTCGTTGTATATCTGCGAAAGGCAGACTGCCATTTTGCCGCTTCCGGGACCGGGTGCTGTGACTACCACAAGGGGACGCTCTGTCTTTATCCAGTCGTTTTTGCCGTATCCGTCGGGGCTTATTATCTTTTGCACGTTTGAGGGGTAGCCCTCTATCGAATAATGGCGGTACACCGGTATGCCAAGCGACTTCAGCTTCTCTCTGAATGCGCGCGCGGCGGGCTGTGATTCATATCTTGTCAGTACCACGCTGCCAACGAGCAGTCCGAAGTGACGGAAAACGTCGATAAGTCTCAAAACATCCTCGTCATATGTAATGCCGAGGTCGCCGCGTTTTTTGTTTTTTTCGATATCTCCCGCGTTTATAACGATAACTATTTCCGCCTGATCCTTCAGTTCAAGCAGCATACGCAGCTTGCTGTCGGGCGCAAAGCCGGGCAGCACGCGTGCGGCGTGATTGTCGTCATACAGCTTTCCCCCGAACTCAAGGTACAGCTTACCGCCGAACTCGGCGATACGATCGCGTATGTGTTCCGATTGAAGCTTAAGATACTTCTCGTTGTCAAAGCCTGTTTTATTCATTTTTTGCGTCCCCTCTTTTCCGCTTGAGCTGAAAGATCCCAAATCGTGTCCGTTAAAAAAACTCAAAATGAGATTATTAAAATCACCCTCTATTATACACCAAAATCACCCTCATTTCAACACTTTTTTAGCCCGGACGGCGGTCGTGTGGATTTTTATTTTCACGCTCCGGATATTAAAAGAGCGGTGACTTGTTTATCCGTCCGGGATCTGCGTGAATACCGCCCACGGTCTTCAGCTTTTAGGCGTTAGCCTCTTTACACCCGTGCGGTTTAGTGATATAATATATCATGTAAAAGTATTTTTCTTGGGGGAGCTTTTCCGAATGACACAAAACACCGAACATATAAACGAGCTTATAGTATCGCTTTGCGACTACGCCGAGGAGCGCGGACTCATCACCCGCGACGACCGTGTTTTTGCCGCAAATGCTATTTGCGAGGACATGCATGTTTCCTCGTTTTCGGATATTCCGGTACAGCCGGCGGGAGCCGAGGCGCCCGAGGTGCGGCTTGAGCGTATCCTCATCGCGCTTTGCGACGAGGCTGTCGCCGCCGGGATAATTCCCGATACGTCCTCGTCGCGCGACAATTTCGATACGCGGCTCATGGGGCATCTCACCCCGCGCCCGTCCGAGGTCAGCCGCCGCTTTGCTGAGGATATGCGCGTATCGCCGCACCTTGCCACCGATAATTTTTACCGCACCTCGCGGGATTCCAACTACATACGCGCCGCGCGTGTGGCGCGCGATCTGCGCTGGAGCGTGCCCTCCGAGTACGGCGACATTGACATTTCCGTGAATATGTCAAAGCCCGAAAAAGACCCGCGCGACATTGCCGCAGCGCTTTCGGCGCCCAAAAGCGGCTATCCCGCGTGCCTGCTCTGCCATGAAAACGTCGGTTATCCCGGCAGTGTGACCGCGCCGGCGCGTCAGAATCTGCGTCAGATAGCCCTGCCCCTCGGCGGTGAGGACTGGTATATGCAGTATTCCCCCTATGTTTACTACAACGAGCACTGCATAGTGCTTTCTCCGCGTCACGAGCCGATGCGCATAACGCACTCAACCTTCCGCAGGCTGATCGACTTTGTGACCGTTCTGCCGCATTATTTTATCGGCTCAAATGCCGACCTGCCGATCGTCGGCGGGTCCATCCTCACCCACGACCATATGCAGGGCGGATGCTACGAATTCCCCATGGCGCGTGCGCCGCTTGCGGCGGAGCTTGCCTTCCCGGAATATCCCTCTGTCCGCGCGGGTATCGTGCGCTGGCCGATGTCTGTCATACGTCTGCGCTCGGCGGATAAGGAGGAGCTTCTCGCGCTTGCAGGCGTTATTCTCGACGCATGGCGCGCGTACAGCGATCCCTCCGCGCTCGTGTTTGCGGAGACCGACGGCGTGCCGCACAACACGGTGACTCCCATCGCGCGCCGCCGCGGCGAGGACTATGAGCTTGACCTTGTGCTGCGCAACAATCTTACCACGCCCGAATATCCCATGGGCGTATTCCACCCGCACGCGGACAAGCACAATATCAAGAAAGAGAATATCGGACTTATCGAGGTCATGGGACTTGCCGTTCTGCCCTCCCGCCTTAAGGCGGAGACAGAGCGTCTTGCCTCTCTCATCATGTCGGGCGCGGATATTGCCTCCGACCCCGTTTGCGGCAAGCATGCCGAATGGCTTGAGCGCTTCCGCGGCAGATACCGCGAGCCGGGCAGTGAATACGAGGCGCTGACTATGCTCCGCGCCGAGGTCGGCGCAACGTTCGTTGACGTTCTGCGCGATGCCGGCGTATTCAAGGACGACGCCGCGGGGCGTACGGCGATGCTCCGCTTTGCCGCATCGGTCGGAGCCGTGACTGCCTGACGCACGAAAGTGAGTTTTTGATGCTTAAATTACTTCATTGCGGGGATTTTCACCTGGATTCTCCCTTTTCGTCGCTCGACCCGGCTCACGCCGAGGAGCGCCGCCGCGGGCTTTTGGCGGTTTTTTGCCGCACTATGCGCCTTGCAGCCGATGAAAAATGCGATGCCGTGCTTATAGCGGGCGATCTTTTTGACTGTTCGTACATATCTCCCGACACGGTTTCGGCAATGTGCGAGGCTATGGGCGGGACCGGATGCCCGGTGATAATTTCGCCGGGAAATCACGATCCGTACACCGAGGGCAGCGTGTGGGCTGCGCGTAGGGCGGCCTTTCCCGAAAACGTGCACGTTTTCCGCGCCGAAAAGACGGAGGCGTTCGATATTCCCGATGCCGCGCTGACCGTGTGGGGCTATGCATTTACATCCGACAGATACGACGGTAGTCCGCTTGCCGGTTTAGGCAGCCTTGCCCGCCCGGGGAGGACCTCCGTGCTTTGCGCGCATGCAGATATCGTTTTGCCGCTTTCGAAATATGCGCCCATCGCGCCGCGCGAGCTTGCCGACAGCGGGCTGGCATACGCCGCGCTCGGACATATCCACAACACGCCGGCTCCCGCTGTTTTCGGCTTTACGACAGCGGCTTACTGCGGCTTCCCGGAGGGACGCGGTTTTGACGAGCAGGGCTTCGGCTCTGTCCTTATCGTAACGCTTGACGACGGGCGCGTGACCGATATGCGCCGCGTGCGTGTCGGTATGCACCGTTATCTTACCGTCCGCGCCGATGCCTCCGGCGCCCGCAATGACAGCGAAGCGGCAGAAGCCGTAAGGCGCGCCGCAGCGGTCGGGGAGCCTGCCGCCACATCGCTCCGCGTCACGCTCTGCGGGGATGTGGATGCCGGGTACATACCCGATACCGCGGCGATACTCTCCGCGGCGGGCGGATGCGGGCTGTATTCTCTTTCGGTTTATGACGATACCATGCCGCTTGCGGGCTGTGCGGCGCTTGCCGATGATATGACGGTGCGCGGCGAGCTTTACCGCACGCTGCTCCCGATGATGCGCAACGGCAGCGATGACGAACGCCGTACTGCCGCCGATGCTCTGCGCATAGGTCTGCGCGCGCTTGACGGCAGGTCTTTCCTTGACGGGGGAGGTTTGAATTGATAATAAAGAACATAACGGTCCGTGAGTTCGGACCGCTTGAGAACTTCAGCTGTGATCTTGCGCCGGGAATGAACGTTATTGAAGGCGCAAACGAATCCGGCAAAAGCTCGCTTATCGGGTTTGTACGGTTTATTCTTTACGGCTTGCCGTCAAGACGCGGTGAGGACAGCGCCGCCGACCGTGACCGCGCACTTAGCTGGAAAAGCACCGCCGCCGACGGCAGTATGACCGTGCAGTGCGGGGAAGGTGAATTCCGCATCGAGCGCCGTGCCACGCTCGGCTCCCGTGAAAACTGTATCGACAGGGTAAAAATGATCGATCTTGCCACCGGTACCGAGGTGCATAAGGGCGAGGTGCCCGGCAAGGTGCTGCTCGGCGTGCCTCAGTCGGTGTTTGACAGCACCGCTTGCGTGAGGCAGCTCGATGTCGGGGCGCTGGACGGCGCCGGTATCGGCGAGGCTATCGAAAATATGCTTTTTTCGGCGGATGCCACCGTCAGCGTGAAAAACGCGCTCACCAAGCTGGGCGCGGCGCGCCGTTCGCTCAAAAATCAGCGCGGCGAGGGTAAGCTGACAGCTCTTGAACGCCGCCGCGACGAGCTGTCATCAAGGCTGGCGCGCGCCGAGGCGGCAACGCGGAATATCCGAGAGGCGGAGGCTCAGGCGGAAAAATGCCGTGCGCTCAGCACCGAGATACGCCGCTCGCTCAACGCCAACGAGGACAGACTGGCGGCATACGGGGGACTTCAGACCCTGCGCCGCTTTGATATGCTCCATGCGGGCGAACGCCGGATAGCAGAGCTTGAGGCGGCGCGCGCCTCGCTTGAGGCGTCCTGCGGCTTTGGCGGATATCTGCCCGACCGCAGTTACGCGCCGGCATTGAACGCCGCCGCCGAGCGTGTTGAAGCTGCCGCCGCCGACCGTGCGGAGACAGTGGATTCAGCAGGGCGGCTGAGCCGCGGCAGGCTCATGGATACGGCTCTTGCCGATGCGGGCGATGCCGCCGCCGTGCGCTACGGAGCGGATTGGGACGAGGTGCTGCCCGACAGATATGCCGCTCTTTGCAGCGGTGCCCGGCGGCTTGCCGCCGCGGGAGCGATACTCCTGACGCTCGGGATCATTTCTGCGGGCGCGGGAGCCGCGCTGCTTGCGATTGCCGCCGCGTGGCGCATGGCGGCGTTTGTCGCCATAGGCGCGGGGACAGTCGCCGCGGTGTGCGGTGCGATACTGCTCGCTCTGCGCGCGGGCAAAAAGCGCCGTGCGTTTGAGGTGGCTGGCTGTGTATTCCGCGGTATCGAAGAAGGCAGAGGGGCAAAGCTGCCCGCGCAGGATGCCTTTGAGGAACGCGTGCTTGCAGTGTCGGTCGCGGCGCGCGAGCGCGCCGAGCTGCACGCACTGCTGACTCAGCTTGACGCAACGCTTGCCAAAAAGGACGCGATCCTTGAGGCGGCTCTTGACGAAGCAAAAAGACTGCTTGCTGTCGGCGGCGTGACTGCCGACGGTGATGCGGAGACTGTCGCTGTCGCGCTTCGCAATCAGGCGGCGAGGGCAGACGACTTCTGCCGCGAGAGCGAAACGCTCGAACGCGATATAGCAAAATACCACGCATCGGTATCCGAGACCGCCGCGGCTCTTGCCGAGGAGGACGAGACCGCGCTCCGCGCCCGTATCTCTCCCGTTGCGGGAGCGCTTGCAACGCAGAATCTCAGCGATATAAAAAAGGCGCGCGATTTTGACCGCGCGCGGCTCGACAGCACCGAGGAGCGCCGTCTGGAGCTTGAAAAAAAGCTTGCGGCGCTTGAGGCGACTGCGGAGGACCCGGCGCGGCTGTATTCCGAGTGGGAAGCAGCTGCTGCCGATGCCGAGGCGTGCAGGCGTAAATTTGACGCCGTAACGCTTGCCGCAGCGTCGATAGAGGGCGCCGGGTCATCCCTGCGCCTCGGCGTGACGCCGCGTCTGCGCCGTGATGCGGGAGCGATAATGTCCTCGCTGACCGACGGCAGGTACAGCGACTTCGGTGTGGGGACAGATATGTCGGTCACAGTGGGAACGCCCTCCGGAACGCGCCCGGTGTCCGCTCTCAGCGTCGGCACGCGCGACGCGGCTTATTTCTCGCTGCGTTCGGCACTTGTCGGATTGCTCTTCCCGGATTTCGCGCCGCCGCTCATGCTTGACGAATCGCTTGCCATGATGGATGACGACCGCGCACGCCGTCTGCTTGCGGCGCTTTGCCGCCGCACTGCCGATGAGGGCGGACAGTGCATCGTTCTCTCCTGCCACGGACGCGAACGCGCACTGCTCGACGGCATGGGGGAAAAGTACAACGCTGTTGAGATATAAAGGGATTACCCCAAAAAGCGGCTGTTAAAAACATCGAGTTTTTAACAGCCGCTTTTTTATATTCAGTTGATATCAAAATCCACAACGAGCGGGCAATGGTCGGCGGCAAGCAGTGCGTATTTCAGCGTTATAACGTTGAACAGCTTGGGTGTGACCTTCTCGCCGTTATATAGCACGGCATGGTCGATCGCTGCCGAATATCCACCGTTCGGTGTTGCGTATTCGAAATAAAGATCTGCGTCGGAGTTCCATGTCGGGTATGCATGCGTGGTCTTCAGATCCTCTTTTACAGGGGAGACGGTCCAGAGATCCTTCATTCCCGAGGCAAGCATATTGAGGAACGGCTCCGAATCGGCGCGGCAGTTAAGGTCTCCGCCGGAGATTATCGGGCAGTTGTACTTTTCCGCTATCGTGCGGTTTAGTTCGACCAGCTGTGCGGCGTTCCTTACGCGGTCGGCGTTGGCGTCCGCCTTGTAGTTGTAGTGCGTGGAGCATACCGCAAAGCGTTTGCCGCCCTCGATCTCCTCAAACACCGCCCATGTGATCGACTTGGATTTGTCGTTGCTTGCGGTGCCGGTGAAAAGCACGTAGCCCTTGTCCACAACGCGGAATTTTGCGCGGTTGTAGAGGAGAGGCGTGTAGTTGACTCTGTTTGAG
>CATYWI010000042.1 GCA_958414155.1 uncultured Anaerotruncus sp.
CAGCTTGCCGATCTTTCGCGCCGCCTTGCCGAACGTCAGCTCGGTGTGCGCGTGAGCGACGCAGCCCGCGAAAAGATTGCGGAAAACGGATACGACCCCGTGTACGGCGCACGTCCGCTCAAGAGGTATATCCAGTCCGTTATCGAGACGCTTATCGCAAAGACCGTCATAGCGGGCGACCCGCTTCCCGGCAGCACGTTGGTCATCGACGCCGCCGATACTCCCGAGGGCTTTGCGGCGACTATCGAGAATCCCGCGCCGGACGTTAACGGTAAATAAATCATGGGACTGTTAAAAGCTCAGGTTGAGCTTTTAACAGTCCCTTTGGCTATTGCTCTGCGTATTTCATCAAAATATTATAGTGATCCGCCAGCACCTCCGCCATATTGCGCGCGTTTCCGGTCACGATGATATACCGCCTGCCGGAGTCCGACATCGCATACGAGGCAAGACAGCTTCCGGATTCGTCAACATAGCCGGTCTTGCCGCCAAGCATTGTGAATCCGCGCAGCTTCACCGCGCCGTAGGAGGAATCGTACTCGCGCATATTGAGGAAAAGCCTGTCGGTCAGCTTGTGCCGCGTGGCGGGATCGCTCCCGTTGCCCGAGGTGGTGTAGCTGTCAGTGCAGATTATCTTCCTCATCAGCTCGTCGCCGAGGGCGTAGGCGAATACGGTCGCCAGCTCGTGCGCGGTCGTGTAGTTGTTGCGGTCATGCAGACCGGAGGAATTTGCAAAATGCGTGCGCGTCAGCCCGAGCGAGAGGGCTTTTTCGTTCATCAGCCCGGCAAATGCCGCTTCATCGGAGGCGCACATATAGGCAAGCCCCACTGTGGCGTCACAGCCCGAGGGGAGCATCGCTCCGTACATAAGGTCGATCGCCGAGGCGCGCTCGCCCACCTGATAGCCCACCTTCATCGCGTCAAGCTCAAGCGAATAAAGCATTCCGCGCGTAAAGGTCACTGTGCTGTCGAGGTCGCTTATGCGCTCTCGGGCGACTATCAGCGTCATTATTTTGGTCAGCGAGGCGGGATACATCATCGCGTCCGAATTTTTCTCCGCTATCACGGCGCCCGTTGCGGCGTCCATAAGTACGGCGTAGTCGGAGTTGATGCCGTATATTCTTTTTGCCTCCGGCGCGGGAGCGGCTGTCGTTGCCGCAGGCGTTTGCTCCGCGGCTGTCGTTGCAGGCGGCTCCCCGGTCACGGGGAGGGCGGCGCTCATGGCGCCCTCCGCCGTTGTGACCGGCGCGTTTGAATATCTGCCGCTCGCCGACAGCTTGAACACGGCGATAAAGGTTATCAGCACTATGCCGAACAGCACGAACGCAAACAGGAGAGCCATGTTCAGCGAGCCTTCGCGCACCGGCGTGACCGCCGCTCCGCGGCTGCCCGCGGGAGCCTGCCCGCGCTCCGCGCGCCTGTCTCTGCCCTCGCGCGGCGTGTCGGTTATGTATATGCGGTGATCGCCGCTCCGGTCGCCCTGACGGGAACCGCCCGGGCGACCGCTGTCGTTATTCATTCGGATCACCGCCTTACAGATATCGTATTTGCCTTGCTCCGGCTTATACCTCATTATACCACACGGGAGGTGTCATTTCAAGTCAAACCGTGTGAATTTAACTGCCCGAGGCATATTTTATGCATCGCGCGGCGTCTTTTTTCGTCTGCGTACTTTATTTTCTTCCTTTTATGTGGTATACTTAATACAATAAACACAGGGAGGGATCGGTATGCTATCGGAGATATACAGCGCGGGGCTTTCGGGGATCGACAGTTTTATTGTCACCGTGGAGGTGGACGGTGCGCCGGTGCTGCCCTATTTTGAGCTTGTGGGGCTTCCGGATGCCGCGGTCAAGGAGGCGAAGGAGCGTGTGCGCACAGCCTGCTTCAACAGCGGCTTCCGCTTTCCGGAGCTTGGGCTGACGGTCAATCTTGCGCCTGCCGACCGCCGCAAGGAGGGCTCGGCGTTTGACCTTGCCATTCTTGTGGGCATTCTGCGCTGTGCGGGCGTGATAAAGCGCACGGTGCCGCTTGAGCGTTCGGTATTTGCGGGCGAGCTGTCGCTTTCCGGCGATGTCCGCCCGGTGCGCGGCGCGCTGTGTATGTGCGCCGAGGCAAAAAAGGCCGGGATGAGCGATGTGTATGTTCCCGCCGCCAATGCGCGCGAGGCGGCTGCGGTGGACGGCATACGGGTCATAGGCGTGCGCTCGGTGCGCGAGCTTGTGGACCATCTCAACGGCGTGGCTCCGATAGAGCCGACCGCGGGCGACCCGCATGCGCTTGACGGCACGGGGATAGCCTCCGGGCTTGACTTTGCCGACGTAAAGGGACAGAAAATGGCGAAGCGCGCCATGGAGATAGCCGCCGCAGGCGGTCATAATATACTGCTCATAGGTCCTCCCGGAACGGGAAAATCCATGCTTGCCAAGCGTCTGCCGGGCATTTTGCCGCCTATGACCTTTGACGAGGCGATAGAGACGACAAAGATCCATTCGGTGTCGGGAATACTGCCGGAGGGCGTGTCCCTCGTTACGACGCGGCCATTCCGCGCGCCGCACCACACGATGTCGGCTGTGGCTCTGGTCGGCGGCGGGACAAACCCTATGCCGGGCGAGATATCGCTTGCGCACAACGGCGTTCTGTTTCTTGACGAGCTGCCGGAATTCCCGAAGCTCGTTACCGACACACTGCGTCAGCCGCTTGAGGACAGGCGTGTCACGATCACACGCGCCAGCGGCAGAGTGACATACCCCTGCTTTTTCATGCTCGTTGCGGCAATGAACCCCTGCCGCTGCGGATATTACGGTCATCCCACGCACCCATGCACCTGCTCGCCGGGGGACGTCAAGAGATATATTTCAAAGATCAGCGGTCCGCTGCTCGACCGCATCGATATTGAGGTCGAACTTCCCTCCCTCAGCTTTGACGAGCTTGCGTCGGATAATGCGCCCGTCGAGACGTCGGCGCAGATACGCGGGCGCGTGACGCGCGCACGGGAATTTGCGCGTGAGCGCATGGCGCGAGACGGCATTGAGGGGGTCCATTGCAATTCTCAGCTCGATGCCGGAGATTTGCGCCGCACCGCGCATCTCGGCGCCGATGCCGCAGGGCTTCTGCGCGCCGCGTATGACAGCATGGGGCTTTCGGCTCGCGGCTATGACCGCGTTATGCGCATGGCGCGCACGGTCGCCGACCTTGCGGGGTCGGAGGAGATAGGCGCCGAGCATATCGCCGAGGCGATACAGCTGCGCAGTCTTGACCGTAAATACTGGAATTAGGGAACGTGCGGCACCTGCCGTACATATAATATCATGAAAGCAAAAAACAGCACCGGCTCGGCGCGGTACGAAAAGCGCAGCACCGATTTTTATTTCCGCAGTGACGGCGGCGGAAGGGTCCCGCTGAACTGCCGCCCGCATCTGCACTATCATATCGAATTTTTCTATCTGCTTGAGGGCAGCGCATCTGTCTGGGTCGATTCGGCGGAATACACCGTCGGCGCGGGCGATCTTCTTATAGCCTTTCCCAATCAGCTCCACCAGTACCGCGACTGCGGCACGGCTCCGGTAAGATACCTGCTTTTTATAGTAAGTCCGGACCTTGTTCCCGAATTTGCGGGTCTGTTCAATTCCACACTGCCGCATTCGCCGGTGGTGCGCGGCGTCGGCGGAATGCCGAGGCTCGTGTCGCTCATCGAGGGTCTGGCTTCCTTCAGCCGCGGGGGCGAAAAGGCAAAGTTCTCCGACGAGGTGCAAAAGGGCTATATCGCGGCGATATTCGGGCAGCTTTTGCCGCTCATGACGCTTGACGAGATAAAAATGGGCGACTCGCGCGCGGTGCGCGAGGTCGTCAACTACTGCTCGCAGAACTACACCGCCGACCTGTCGCTTGAAATGCTGGAGAGGGAGCTTCACCTCAACAAATATTACATTTCTCACCTGTTTTCAAGCAAGCTCGGTATCAGATTCAACGATTATGTCAACTCGCTGCGCGTGTCTCACGCCTGCCGCCTGCTTCGCGACACGGCGCTCCCCGTGACCGAGATATCCGATGCCGTGGGCTTCAATACTCAACGCACCTTCAACCGCGCGTTTGCGCGCCACCGCGGATGCTCGCCGGGCGAATACCGCCGCGCACTGCCGGAGCGGGTGGAGAACGCGTCCTTCCCGCCGGTCGGGGCAACGCCCGCGCGCGTCCGCAGGGCGGACGAAAAATAAAGGGCACGGAGGCATTCTATGACGGAATTGCTCGGAAAATTATTCATAAAGGATCCCGATAACGTAAAAGACGCGACAGTGCGCCGCGCATGGGGAACGCTCGTCAGCGTTATCGGGATAATCGCAAACATACTGCTGTTTGCGGGTAAATTTGCGGTCGGTACGCTGTTCGGCGCGGTCTCGATCTCGGCGGACGCCATAAACAACCTTTCGGATGCCGGCTCACAGCTCATTTCGCTCGTCAGCTTCCGCATTTCGGCAAAGCCCGCCGACCGCCGACACCCCTTCGGACACGCACGTATCGAATACGTCGCGTCGATGGCGGTATCGTTTGTCATTCTCGTCGTCGGTTTTGACCTGCTGCGCGAGTCGGTGGGCAAGATATTTTCGCACGGCGAGACGGAATTCTCCTGGCTCTCGGTGGCGGTTCTCGGTGTTTCGGTGGCGGTAAAGCTGATGCTGGCTCTGCTCAACAGCCGCGTCGGCGCAAAAACGGATTCGTCTGTCATGCGCGCCACAGCTGTTGACAGTCTTTCGGATGTCGCCGCCACCGGCGGCGTGCTTGCGGCGCAGCTCTTGCTCCGCTTTGCCGGGATAAATGCCGACGCATATCTCGGCGCAGCAGTCTCCCTGCTCATCATGTGGGCGGGTGTGCGCATACTGAACGAGCAGAAAAATCAGCTCCTCGGCGAGGCGCCCGACGAGGAGCTGGTGCGGCAGATTCTCGGGATCGTGAATTCGTATGACGGGATACTCGGCGTGCACGATCTGATAGTTCACAACTACGGACCGGGGCGCAGTATCGTTTCGCTCCATGCCGAGGTGGACGGCTCGGCGGATATTTTCGAGTCGCACGAGCTTATCGACAACGTGGAAAAGCGGCTTGCGGATGAGCTGGGGCTTTCGGCGACGATACACCTTGATCCCATAGTTACCGACAACGGCGAGGTCAGCGCCGTGCGCCGGGCGGTGCAGCTTAAAATGGAGGAGATCGACCCGCGCTTCACCATACATGATTTCCGCATGGTAAAGGGCAAAACGCATACGAATCTCATATTTGACATCGCCGCGCCGTTCGAGCAGAAACTCGGCGACGCTGATATCCGCGCCGCCGCCTGCGCCAAACTGCGCGAGCTTGACCCGTCCTATTGCGGAGTGATTACGGTGGACAGAGTGTGAGACAGTGACAGGTCGGAACGAAGAACGAAACAGGGGGACGTTAAAAAACTCACATTGAGTTTTTTAACGACCCCCTGAATGTTCAGCTCCTCTTGCCTGTGGCGTAATCTATCAGCACGCCGGCGTCGGCAAAGCGCGCGTTGCTTGTGGAGGCTCCGAAAACGCCTATGATATAGATCCTGCCGTCGTCACCGCGCGCAGCCGTCAGCACGCAATACCCTGCTTCGTCGGTCGATCCGGTCTTGAGTCCTATCGCATCGGCGCGGTAGTAAAGCGAGTCGGGCTGTATCAGCTCGTTCGTGTTTTTCCAGTTGTTCGTCTGTCCGCTTGCATAGACCACACGGTCGGAGGCAAGGCGGGTATATTTCATTATCGTTTCGTTTTCAAGCGCCAGCGCGCCTATTTTTGCGATATCCTCAAGCGTTGTGTAGTGCTGCGGGTTGTGGTAGCCGTCGGGATTGCAGAAGTGCGTTCCGTTAAGTCCCAGCGCCGCAAGGCGGCTGTTCATTTCGCCCACAAATGCCGATATCGCCGCGGTTGCCGAAATATCCTCGTTCCCGCGTATTTTCTTTCCCGCCGCCGCCGCGATCACGTATGCCGCGTCGCCTCCGCTGGGAAGCAGCATTGCCTCAACGAGCATCGCCGCTTTAAGCTTGTGTCCGTGCTTTATGTATGCTATCGAGGCGTCCTTCGCCACAAGCGAAAGCTCGTCCCCTGCGGTTATGATATCGTCCGGCGCAAGATACTGCAGCGCCACCCACGCGGTGAACAGCTTTGTCGTGCTTGCTGGGTAGACCTTGCCGTCTATCACGCCGTTATGTGAAAAAAGCGTGCGGCGCGCGGTTGTATCGTAAATTATCGCCTGCGCCGCGTCAATGGCGTTGGCGGGGATCTCTATCTGTCTCTGCGGTTCGGTATCCGTGCCGGTCCGGTCGGACGTGCCGTCAGTCGTTCCGGAGGGTGTTCCCGATGTGCCGGGCTTTCCGGATGTCGCCGGGTCGTGTGGCGAGCCGGGGGCTGCGGTTGACGTTGTATCTCCCGGTCTCTTTCCGATGCAGCCTTGAAGCATTGTGCCGAGCAGCGCCGCAATCAGCAGCGCCGCAAGCGCCACGGCGGGGCGTCCGGCGCCGTTTTTGAAGTATTTATACATGGTTTTGACCTTTCGCTCTGTTTATTTTGCATCAGTATACCACAAATCGCACCGGAATTCAATACCTCACCCGTCCGCTTTACATTTCCGAAGCGGTGTAAAAGGTTAAAGAAATGTAATAAATATATTAAAAATCAGCGTATTGCGCAAAGCCGCCATTGCAAACAACGTCGTTTTGTGATATAATAACTATGTGTAAAAAGATTTCGTTTGGATCGGAAGGAAGCTTTGAATGTCACTCTCAAAAAAGATTTCCCCCTCGCTCATGTGTGCGGATTTCCTGAATCTCGGAGAAGAACTGCGCATGCTTGAGGAATGCGGGATCGAATATCTTCACATCGACATAATGGACGGAGTATTTGTTCAGAACTACACTCTCGGCACGGATTTCGTGCGCAAGCTGCACGAAAACTGCTCCATTCCCCTTGATCTTCACCTTATGATAACCGAGCCGCATCTCAGGCTCGACTGGTTCGATCTGCGTCCGGGCGACTATGTGGGCTTCCATGTTGAGGCGGAGCCGCACGTTCAGCGCACGCTGGCAGCCATACGTGACCGCGGCGCAAAGCCAATGCTTGTGCTCAATCCCGCCACGCCCCTTTCCGTGCTCGACGAGGTCCTGCCCGATCTTGACGGTGTTCTTCTTATGACCGTCAATCCCGGCTTTGCCGGGCAGAAGCTCATCCCCTCCACCCTCGACAAGATCACACGTCTGCGCCGCATGCTTGACGAGCGCGGCTACGAGAACGTTGAGATCGAAGTGGACGGCAACGTCAGCTTTGAAAATGCCGCAAAAATGAGCCGTGCCGGAGCCAACATTTTCGTTGCCGGTACCTCCAGTATTTATTCTAAAAACGGAAACGTAAAGGAGAACGCCGAAAAGCTACGCGCGGTTCTGTGAGCCGTTCCCCCTCCCCGAAAAGAAAGGTCTGTACCACCCATGAGAAGAAGTATAAGCAGAGAAAAGCATGAACCGAATCAGGAATATCTGGTCAGCCGCGAAGCGGCTGTCGAGGCGATAAGCCGCCCCGATCTTACCGCCGCTCTTGACCCCGCCAAGGTTGCGCTGTCCGAATATGTTATTGCGCTTCTTGCGGATATCCCGGTGCGTTCGCGTCTTATAACGCTTACGTGTCTCAACGACGGCACGGTCGGCATATATTACAGTTCCGGCGAGACTCTGCCCCGCATCGGAAGGAGCGGCAAGCGGCTTCCTCCCGCCTGCAAGCTGATACTGTCGCGTCTCGGCGACATTGCCGGCAGAGGTATGGCTGTCAGCGAGGTGGAAAGCATCGGTTCTGCCGACGGTGCGCGAAAAACGCGCGTTTACTTCCGTTGCATCGACGGCATTCGCCGTGTGGATTACGACATGGATCGTCTCGGTGAGTGTGACGACGGCATCCGCACGCTCGACACCATGATAAAAGACCTTCTCCGCATGATCCGTCGCAGCAAAGAACGTACTTTATGAACTCGGGTGGCGTTTGAGCAGATTTGCAGCCGCATACCCC
>CATYWI010000043.1 GCA_958414155.1 uncultured Anaerotruncus sp.
CCTCCTTGGGCATTGCTTCGCAATAGAAAAATTCCTTCCACTGATCGGCAAGCGTCCCGCCCAGTGCTCCGATCCCGGCTTTGATGAGTCCCATGTGTTATCTCCTTTTATAGTTTGTTTTATTTCAGCGGATATGCCGCAGGGAGTATTGTATGCTTGAGAAGGTGGAGTGCGTCGGCTTTGTTGACCGCGCCGTCGCCATTCATGTCTCCCGACTGGTTTATCGTGTACGCCGCGGGAAGTATAGTGTGCTTCAACAGGTGCAGGGCATCGGTTTTGTTGACTGCACCGTCACCGTTGACATCCCCCCGCAGATGGATCTGTGCGTTTTGGGTCTGCGTACCGGCGGACACTGTCACTGAATACTCCCGGGTGACATGGTTCTTCTTCGACACCTTCATGGTGTAGGTGCCGGGAACGATGCCGGAAATGGTGTAGGAGGCGGAGGTCCCCTTGACGGTGGTGTTATACGCCGCCGAAGAGGAGCCGCTCTTAAACAGCTGCACCGTCACCGGGTCGGTGGTGGAACCAAAGCTCTTCACCGTGCCGCTGAGCGTTCCGCCGGCGTTGGGGTCAACCAGCTTATAGGATTCATACACCCGCAAGAAATGCCCGTTTGTATTGTCGTCATATTCCATCCACTGGTTTAAGCTCTTACCGTTCACCTTGAAATCTCTATAATTTTTCGGGTATACATAGCCCTTTTCTTCGCCGCCCTCAAATCCGATACGAAGATCGAGAAAATACGATTTTCCGAGCTCAAATTTGTCAAATTTCCTCATCGGTTTTTGATCGGGTCCCAGCCATTGCATCGACAGCACCTTCATATTATTCGGCAGGCTCGTCGGCTTATCATAGCCGGCAACGGTAAGAGGGCAGTCCCCCACCTTAGGCTCCTGTATAAGGATATTGGTCCCGTATTCCTTTCCCTCGCTGTTCGGCTCCAACAGTCGGGAGGTCCGGTATTTCCGGAGTATATCTGAGTAGCTGTACCAATCGCCCTTATAGACCGTGCTGTATGTTTCCGCATTGTCGAATATCCCGTTGGCTCTGTAGCCTGCGGGCAGGATCACCTTTACCGAAGCATTCTCGGGGAGATAATAGCCAAAACCGGGCTCAACATCGAAGTAGACATAACACGTATCGCCTTCACGCAATTGACCGGCCTCTACACCGTATTTGCCAAAGGCGACATCGTATACCACCGTATCTTTGAAGGTATACTTTTTCGGCTCATTCGATACGAGCTCCGTAAACCCGGCGTCAGTGCCGAGACGGAAATTCTTGAGCGTGCCGCGCACATCGGTCAGCCTTCGCTTTGCCACAAGGCTGATTCTTAGGTCTGCGACATATCCTGGGATAGATTCGAATTTGACAAGTCTTTTTTCTGTAACCTTTGTATGCTCCACATTCAGCTTAATTCCTTGGGATGACAGCACAGACGACCCGACGAATTCGTATCCGTGCCGTGGTTGTATACAGAATTCCATAGTATACGCATCATCTATGGAACTATATTTCCACTTGGAGGGGATACCCAGCCATGACGGATTGTGATAGCATTTTGCCAATGTATCCTGATGCATGGAGATCTTGTGGGTGGCGCTGGTCGCTTCGGTAAATTCGCCCCCCGCCTGCAGAAGTTCTACTTTATATATGTAGCGTGTACCGCCGACCTTTTCGGTCATCATCACATCAAAGCAGGTACGTGTAGAATAAAGGGGTCCCCTATTTGTGAGTTCGTAATCCTTCAGCAAATCCGTAAACCTGAAAGTATCGTTGTCCGGATCGGTCGCCGACTTGCAGACCCAGTAGAACTCTATACCGTGTTTTCCGATGCGGTCCACATAAAAATCATACAAATATGCGGCTTCATAGCCCTCTTGCACACCCGGATTAGACAGGCGTCCGAAGAAATAGAATTCGATCCTTCCTGCGTCCTTCAGCTTTTGCATCCACTGGGGCATATACAGGATCTCCGCAGACATCTCATAGCCCAGACCAGCCTCCAGATCCCTTATGACAGTGCCGCCCTTCACCTCCTTGAGGTTGAGGCTGTAGCGTATCCGCGGGTTATCGTTGCCGTGATTCAGGGTCAGAACATAGTGGTCTGCGCTGTTGGTTCCTCCGGATATACTCCATTCGTTGCCGATCTTGCCGATGCTCCTGTAATGCTTAAACATCTTCACCGGGTCGGATTCGCCGTTGCTGCCGTGAAATATCAATACGTCGGCTCCCCGATCCGCGGAGACGTCCAGGTCCTTCGCGTTGAGAATCTTGAAGTTGTTCATATGGCAGCCCCACGGGGCGGCGTTAAACTTGGGGTTTGCGATATTAAGGGTAACACTCTTGGTGGTGTCGATGGTGAGTGAGATTGTCACGATCAGGGTAACCACATCTCTGTGGCTGTTGCCGCAGCTAATACCCAGCTCGGTATCCTCCAGGACCGATGTGTTTTTCGCCACGATGGCATAGTCGGGGCTGGTTTTCTTGGGGGAATCCTTTGTTAAGATACGGAGCTTTCCGTTTCCGAGCAGCTCAAAGGTGCCGCAGCCGCCCAAGCTTCCCTCCGACTTCGCCAGATCGATGACCGCGCCGGTTACACCGTTTTGGGGACAGTAGGCGGTCTTGTTCTTATACCGGGTGCTGTGGCGGAAGGTGACAATGGCGCCGTCGGTCAGCATCAGCTTCAGATCGACGCCGGGAGCATACAGGGCGGACAGCTCCAGATGGTCGAACATAACCAGCGTCAGAGACCGACCCTCAAGCCCCGAAAGATCCAGAAAATCATTCTTGGTACGCGTCCAATACGAAAGGATGCCGTTATCGTAGGACACAACCCGTTGAAGATTTGTAGTGCTACTATAGTATTCGAGTAAATTCTTGTTAGTCCTGCACTTCTCCGGGCTTAAAGCGACCGGGCTTCGGTCTACCTTGCCGTTTTTATAGAAAAAATAGACGTACCCGTAGGTTATCTCCGTTCCCTCGACCAAATTGGTCAGCGCGGGATACGCCGACGAAGAGGCGCGCGCTGCCACCCGTGGAGCGCCGACCGCATTCTTACCGCCGCTTTCGGCGCCGACTGACAGCACAGAAAGCGGCAGCATGCCGACCAGCATGATCAGCGCCAGCAAAAAGCTGAGCCCTCGATTTCGTTTACTTGTTTTCATTTCGTTTCCTCCTTCACAAAAATACAGATGTTTTTTAAAGCCGAGTACCTTCTCGGGGTACTACATAACAATGCCTTTCCAAAGAAAACCAACCGTTTGATTATCTTGATTTTCTTTGGAAAAACAAAAGTGCGATGGCGGATGGCTTTCGTCCCACCCTTTGCTTAAATCCTTTGGCTTGATTTTCCGATATTAGCGGTTATTTGCTCTCTTTTTGCGGGAATACAGTGTTGTTCCCGCCGCGCAGTACCGGATACAGACAGCAGCGCGATCCAAAACTGCTGTCGCCGGTCTATGGAGACTCGGACTGCTACGGTGGGGGAGTTACCGGCTTCCGGGCGTTATTGCTGTTGATATCGCCGAGCAGATGAATTTTTCGTTCAGTACCGCAGATTCCGTACCAACCGTCACAGTATACTCACGAGTGACATGGTTTTTCTTCAACAACCTCATTCTTTAGGTGCCGACGGCAACCTCCGGTATCTCATAGGCTGCGGTGTATTTTCCTGAACCGTCTTTCATTCCGCTCGGAACCGTTACGATGTACCCGGGCTCCGTACTTCCTTCGGCAAAGAGGGAGAAGGTCACATCGCTTCCGTCAAGGAAGCTCACCGCCTGACCGCGCAATCCGTAGGATACAGCAAAGGAATATCAGACCGTAAGGGCAACTCCGTTGCCGTCCGCTGCGCCTGCCGTCACCGATGAGAATGGCACCGCTGATACGAGCATCATCACTGCCGGCAGAAGGGGCTGAACCATTTTCTTTTTCTCACTGTGCTTCGCCCCGCTTTTCATATGTCGTCCTTACATCGCGTAAATCTGATCCATCAGATATTCGGCAGACATCGAGCCGTAGAAAAACTGATCTATAATACCGTTTTTCTTTGCGTCCCGGATATCCTTCGCCGCCTGTTTTTCGGTGTTTGAATCCACGATGAGGGCTATCTTGCAGTCGGGACACGTCGCCTTTACCTCGTCCCGCAGCTTCATCCTTTCACTAAGCAGCCATGGCGTATAGGCGGTGACTTCCATTACAAGGACAAACGGTTTGTACACTCGGCACAGTTCGACAGTATCCTGCGGGGTCTCTGCACGAACCACGTCGATATCATAGTTCGAATTCTTGAAAGCGACAGCTATGGAATCGGCAAACAGATAATTCTGCAAATCAACCACAATTTTTTTCATCGAACCACTCCTCCTTTTCCTTCATGATATATCCAATGAATTTACTTCATCTTACTTTACGGTATCATTATATCAAGAAAGAGGGGTTCTGTCTGTCCTCAAAAGTGGGGACAAAAGCCGTTTAAAATTGTAAACAAATTATGAATACGGAGATGTTTTTACTTCAGTCAACAGCAAAGCCGCCCGGCTTAAAAAAACCGGGCGGCGTCAAGTGAATGCGTGCAATGCATATACTATCTCATTCTCATTTGCTTCAGATATATTAAGTTTCGTCGTGTTCTTCCAACCAGCATCCCGGTACCACCATGCGTTTGCCGACGGCTGCAATCATCAGACGGTTGCGGTTTGTATAACCCGTTTTTTCCAGCATGCGGTTAATATAGGTCCGCACCGATGATTCCGCCACGTTCAGTTCCGCGGCGATCTCGGTATTGGTTTTTCCCTCACAGAGCAGGCGCAGAGTCTCCATCTCGCGGTCGGATAGTTCACAGGAAAGCGTTTTGCCGAACCGGACAGTCGGAACACCGTCAGGCCAAAATCGTTTACCGGAAAGAGTGCCTTCAATCACGCTCACAAGGTCACCGGAAGGGGAATCCTTATACCAGAAGCTGTCTACGCCGATCTTTTTTGCCCGGTCAAGAAATCGTCCCTCCAACATAGATGTCACTATAACGATCTTTATCATGGGATATAACTTCTTAATCGATTCGGCAGCAGTCAGACCGTCCGAGTCACTTTCGGTGCATATATCCATGAGAATCAGGTCGATGTGACCCTCGCCGCACCGGTAAAGCGCCGCATCGGCTTTCGACAGCGTGCCCGCGACCTCGCAAGCACTGCACTTTTCCACGCAGGAGCACAGATAGGTTCTCGCCAGTGCCTGATCTTCAACAATCAGTATTTTTCTTACAGCCATAGGTTATCCCCCCGCATTCCGACTTTTGGTATCTCGATCACAAGAGAAAACTCCGGCATGCTCTGTACCGTCATCCTCCCACCCGAAATTTCGACCCGGTGGCGCAGATTGGAAAGACCGCCGCCCTCCGTGATCTTTTTCTCCGGCGGCTTGCCGTTGTTGCGTATCATAACCGTGTAGCCGCCCTCGTTTTCCCAGATGTTTACGGAGATCACGGTGGCTCCGGCATACCGGATGGCGTTGTCCAGACAGACCTGCATGGCGGTGTACATCAGCTCCGCCTCGGCGTCCGTCGGCTCTTCGCCCCTGATTCTCACGGTCACGCCGCTGGTCTTTGCGCTGTCAAACAGCTTTTTCTTTGCCGGCAGACGGATCGAATCCCGAAAGGCAATGGCTTTCTCCCATTCGTGACAAACGGTATCCGCATCAATACCGTCGAAATCTCCCGTTATATACTGCTTTGTCAGCGTAATGCAGGCGGCAAGGCTGTCGTGCATGGCGGATTTTGCGGCAAGCAGCTCCTTTTCCCGCGCCAATGCCCCGACATTGTCGGAAAGCTGCTTCAGCTTTTCCGAATCCTCCTCCAGCTTTCTGCTGTCGTCGGCAAGCTGTGCAAGAGCACGCTGAAGCTCTGTAACGTCGGCGGCGGTAAGCTGTATATAGCTCCTCCCGTACCGGTCGGTAATCCAGGTTTTTTCGAATCTCCACACGGTTTTGTCCGGGAACCGATAGGTATTCTCCACATCCGGCACCCGGACAATGCCGCAGGGAAGATCAGACAGCGCCTCCTCGACCTCTCCGAGATACTGCATATCGCTGTCAAGCAGATACCGGCTCAGCTGATACATCTGCCGGTTGCAGAGAACTATGCTTCCCGCGCTGTCAAAAAAACACGCCGCGGTGGGAAGCCGGTCAAAGCTCTCCTTGATAGAGTTGAAGCCCAGCCATTTCGGTTTACGCATCGTCACAACCTCCTATCAGCGTGCGGACGAGCCACAGACCGTCCTCCCGCCTGACCGTTATATCCGGAGAAGCAAGGAAGGACAGATCGGCGGTGCATTCCACCGACAGGTCCA
Source organism: uncultured Anaerotruncus sp. (assembly GCA_958414155.1). Next base: position 6,351 of record CATYWI010000043.1, read on the forward strand.
TCTCGCCGTCGGACACGGAAATAAACAGGGACTGCAGCCCGTTTATCGTCATTTCCGCAACCGTTTTAAGAAGATCAAACAGCCGCATCACCTCCGTCGAGCGCATGGGCTTCGTCGTATGGTAGACCACACTGCACTCCGTGCCGCAGACGGTCATGACCCTCACCGCCTCGTCAACGGTCAGCCGTAGCTCCTGCTGGGGCAGAAGCTCATATTCCATGCCGAGAAAATAAAGATTGGCGCCGCGCTTGATGTAGGTGCCCAGCAGAAGAATCCTTTTCAGCAGGTTCCGCACCTCCGCAGGTTCCGCATCCTCACATTGCTTCAAAAGCTGCCCGATCCTGATTATCTGCTTTCCGTACCTTGCCTCCAGCTCATCGTAAATACGGTTTTTTTCGGTCAGCTCGTACAGCTTCTTCTGTATGAGATAAGCCCCCTGCAGCTTCTCCTTGTTGTTTTTGATTATGGCTTTGTTCCCGCTCAGCTTTGCCCGCAACTCGGTCAGCGGACGCACATTGTCCTGCCAGACGGCATATCCGCCGCTTATCGGTGCCGACGAGATTCGTATTCCGTCGGGACGGAAGACCTGAGTCCCCTCCTCCGGACAGGCAATGTCATCACAGGCGGCATGGGAACGGAGAACAATGTTTCCGCTGCTGTCCGCAATACTGGCAGCCAGCGTCGTTGCCTCGAAAAGCTCGACATATCCCGTGTTGGACTGTATCATCCGGCAGTGTATGCAGCTTTCGTAAATCGCGGCAAACAACAGGCAAAACATCACATTCATATCGCCGAACCACCAGCGTACAGCCGGCAGTCCCGACAGATAAAGAAGCCCGTAAAGAACCGTTATGCAGCCTGTAACAAACGGCGCAAGCTTCCTTTTTCCGCTGCCCGGTATGCGGCTTTGGTTCAGGAGCCTGACAAGCGCAAAAACCATGCAGGCGATCATCCAGACGAAACAGGCATAATACAGCGGACGGTGAGAAAACGAAGAGTTGTCCTGTCCCCCCGGCACTCCGCCGCTGAACGCAAACACCTGCTGGTGCAGGTCGTTGGTGATCACCGACAGAAAAAGCACAGCCGGAACAATCGCCAGACAACCGGTCCTTCCGTTCAGACGGATTTCCTGCGGTTTTCCGAGAGACAGGGCAATATACACCCCGAGCAGCGGTATAAAAAGCATGGGTAAATAGTAAAGATACCAGATGTACCGCGCCGCCGTCGGATCGGTGACGACCTCGTATTTCAGAGTGCGCAAAACAAGCCATACAAGCATCAGGGCAACCGTCATGCGCAGACAGTGCAGAGTCTGTGGCTGTATAATGCGGCGGTCAATGGAATAACCCCAAAGGGAAAACAGAAGTAAATAAAGCGCCGCGCGGATATAGTTCACATAAACCCCGCCGATGTCGAATTTGGCAAGCATCCTGCAGGAATAAGCCGCGGCAATGAGGGAAAAAACAACGATCAGGGAAATCAGCTGTCTTGTGTTCCGTTTCATGGGGGAAATCCCTCGCTTTCTGTTGCAGGCAAGGGATTCCCCCTTGGCGTTGTTTATGTGTTTCCGACAGGTCGTTCCGGACGTGCGTTTCCGCAAACGGCACGCTCGGGCCAACCCGCCAGCACCGGACGGATTCCCGAACCGTCAGCCCTGTTCCGGCCGGGCACTGCTCCGAAAACG
>CATYWI010000044.1 GCA_958414155.1 uncultured Anaerotruncus sp.
AAGCTCGACCGCAAATATCAGGAAATGCTAAAGCGTTTCTACAACAGCAATGCGGCGGCGGTGACTCCCGACGCGCAGGGCAGAGTGGTGCTGACACCCGAGCTTGTAGAATTCGCGGGTCTGCGCACGAGCGGCGCCGTAATCGTCGGATGCGGCAATTACTCCGAGATATGGTCGGAGGAGAACTACCGCGCCGAGCAGGCGGGCATCGACATGGCAGAGCTGCTTTCTGTCATTGAAAGTCAGGGGCTGTGATATGTCTGAGCATGATAAAAGGGTGAACTTCTCGCACGAGCCGGTGCTGCTCGACGAGGTGATCGAGGCTCTTGCGATAAAGCCCGACGGGATATATCTTGACGGCACGGCGGGCGGCGGCGGTCATTCGTTCGCCATTGCGTCGCGTCTTACGACCGGGCGTCTCATTGCTGTTGACCGTGACCCGGAGGCTGTGGCGGCGGCAGGCGAAAGGCTTGCTCCTCTCGGCGACCGCGCCAAGGTGGTAAGATCGAATTTTTCCGATATGGACCGTGTATGCGCCGCCGAAGGGATCGCGGCGCTTGACGGCATTCTTCTCGATCTCGGCGTTTCGTCACACCAGCTCGATACGCCGGAGCGCGGTTTTTCATACATATCCGATGCGCCCCTTGATATGCGCATGGATCCGTCATCTCCGCTCAGCGCTGCGGATGTTGTGAACGGCTACCCGCGCGAGAAGCTGGAAAAGATCATTTTTGAATACGGCGAGGAAAAATTCGCATCACGTATAGCCTCAAAAATATGCGAGGCGCGAGCTGCTTCGCCGATAAGAACGACCGGCGAGCTTGTTGCGCTGATAAGGGCGGCAATGCCCGCGGCGGCGGTCCGCTCGTCCGAGCATCACCCGGCAATGCGTACATTTCAGGCGATACGCATAGAGGTGAACGGCGAGCTTGAGATAATCGAACCGACGGTACGCCGTGCGGTGTCGCTTCTGGCGCCCGGCGGCAGACTTGCCGTTATCACATTTCATTCGCTTGAGGACCGCAGTGTAAAGCAGACCTACGCCGCGCTGGCGCGCGGATGTATCTGCCCGCCGGATTTTCCCGTCTGCGTGTGCGGTCACAAGCCGGAAATAAGGATAATAACAAAAAAACCTGTCACGGCGACTCCGGAGGAGCTTAAAAGGAATACGCGCTCGCACAGCGCGAAGCTGAGAGTAGCCGAAAAGCTTTAGAGGATCACGGGGTCCTGAAAATAAAAGAATGCAAAAAGGTATGGAGGTAAAAAATGAACGCATATGCCGAAACTGCCGCATCCGCGTCCTTCAATATCGCATACAACTCGCTTGAGCGGCGCTTTATGGAGCGCGGGACCGCCGATGCGGTGCGCAGACTTGCCGCAGAGCAGGAAGAAAACGAGATAAAAACCGCGGCGCTCGCGCCCGAGGCATACCGCCTCGGTGCACGCAAGGAATGCCGCGACTGGAATTCAAGATATAAGACAGGCACGTCCGAGGACGGCTTTTATATGACCGTTTCCGATTACAAGCGTTGCTTCTATGACGGCATGGGCTACGACCCGCAGGTTAAGGTGGCACGGCGTGTACGCGCTGTCGGTGGAGAGTGGCACCCGGAGCATCCCGCGGCGGCTTACGAGTTCCGCGACAGCACGACCCGCGCGCTTACCGAAAGCGGCGAGCGCCGCATGACTCCCGCCGAGGCATACCGCGATGCCGCGATAGAAAGATGGTTCCCGCGCGAGGAGATCGCGCCGATAAAGGACCGCAGACTGCGTTCGTTCCCCGTGGGTGCGGTCGCACTCGTCATTCTGTTCGCGCTCGTGCTTGCGCTCCCGATAACGCTCAGCGTTATGATAAAGGAACGTTCCGATGCCGTGGCGGCTGCCGAGGCAAAGCTTGCCGAGCTTGACGCCGAGGTTGCATCGCTTGAAAATTCGCTCAGCGTCAAGGACGATCTTGCGGAGATACGCCGCATCGCCATTGACGAGTACGGGATGATAAGCACGAATGTTTCAACCACGCATTATCTGTCGCTCGGCGGCAAGGACCGCATCGAGGCGTTCAGCGAGGACAGCGGAAATACCGGCGTTATGGCGCTGCTGAGTGCACTCGGTATCCGCAGGAGCGAATAAAAACGCGAATAAAATCAACGGCGGAGCAATATCATTGAATGACGGTGCCGCGCCGTGATTCCCTGAAAGGAACGAGGAGGCAATGAAGGGAGAAAAGATCAGGATCAGCACAAAGCTCGTTGTGCGCTCGTATATCCTCTTTGCCGTTATCATCATCGCGTTCGTTCTGCTTGCTTTAAGGATATTTACGATACAGACAGTTAATTTCGACTATTATCAGCAAAAGGTGATAAACCAACTCACCACCGAGTCTACGGTATACTCGAACCGCGGCGTGATATACGGCGCCGACGGTGTAAAGCTTGCCGCAAACATTTCCGCTTACCGCATATTCATTGCGCCGTCCAATATACGCGCAGCGGTTGCCGAATCCACCGGTGAGGATGCAAAAAACTATGACGATATCATCTCGCGCGGTCTTTCCGAGATACTCGGCGAGAAATACGGTATAACCTACGATACCGTGGCGGAGATGATAGAAAAGAAAAAAGGAAGTCTTGATGCCACCGTCGTGCGGCTTGCCGACGGCGACAGCGCCGATCTTGTGCTTGATTTCGTTTCAAAAAACGGACTTGAGGACATGGTGCTCGTTGAGGCTTCAAGCAAGCGCTACTACCCGTACGGAAACGTTGCCTCTCATGTTCTCGGGTTTACCGGGACCGACGGCACCGGACTTTACGGTCTTGAATACCAGTACAACACACAGCTTGCGGGCACGCCCGGCAGATATATCACCGCGCGCGATTCATACGGCAGGGAATTGCCATTTGAATACAAAAGCGTGATTGATGCCGTTGACGGCTATGATGTACACACAACGATAGACCTCAAGATACAGATGATACTTGAGGAACAGCTCCGTGCGACATTCGAGGAATGCCGGCCGGAATGCGGCGCAGCCGGCGTTGTGATGAACGTCAAGACCGGCGCGGTGCTCGCGATGGGCGTTTATCCCGATTTTAACTGCAACGATCCGCGGACGCTTGACGATTACTACGAGGGACTTCTCGGGGCTTCTGGATATGCAGAGGGCAGCGCTGAATACAATACGCTCAAAAAAGAGCTTCAGATGAAGATGTGGTCGAACAAGGTGCTTACCGATCCGTATATGCCGGGTTCGACGTTCAAAATAATCACAACATCGGTCGCGCTTGAAGAGAATGCCGCGAAAGTGGATGAAAAGTTCTACTGCGCAGGCTATCTTCAGGTGGCAAACCGCGAAATACATTGCTATCATGTGAGCGGTCACGGCAGTCTGACGCTCGGGGAGGGACTTCAGCAGTCCTGCAACCCGGTAATGATGACGGTCGGAATGCGCATAGGACAGGAGAAGTTTTATAATTATTTCCGCCAGTTCGGATATCTCGGTAAAACGGGGATCGATCTTCCCGGCGAGGGGGACACTACATTCTGGGACGAGGATAAATTCGGCATCGTTGACCTTGCCGTCGCATCCTTTGGTCAGAACTTCCGCATATCAATGATAAACCACATCACGGCGCTGTCCGCCGTTGCCAACAACGGCAATCTGCTGACACCTTACGTGGTGGATAAGCTCACCGACGGCGACGGGAACGTTGTGTGGAAGCATAAGACCGAGACACGCCGCCAGGTGATAAGCACTACCGTTTCAAAAACGGTATCCGATATACTTGAACGCGGCGTTTCGGGCAACGGTGGCGCCAAGAACTGCTATATTCCCGGATACAAGATAGCCGCCAAAACCGGTACATCCGAAAAGATAGGAGATGCCGACAAGAATGCCTGTATAGGCTCGTGCGTCGCGTATGCGCCCGCCGACGATCCCGAAATAGCGATACTCATCGTGGTAGACGACCCCAAGGTGGGCACACGCTTCGGATCTATGATAGCGGCTCCGTATATAGCGAACTGCCTGGCGGAGATGCTTCCGTATCTCGGCTATGAGCCGCAGTACACCGCCGAGGAAGCGGCGGCGCTCGACGTCACCGTGGGCGAGTACCGTGGACGCAGCCCCGCTGTCACACGCAATATGATAAAGGAACTGGGCGTTGAGTGCATCATGATAGGCGATGGCGACCGCGTAACGGCTCAGGTGCCCTCGGCGGGCGCGGTGCTGTCCGGGCAGAACGGCAAGATAATCATTTACCTCGGCGACAGCGCTCCGGAGGCGGATGTGAAGGTGCCGAACGTGTCAAAGCTGTCCGCGGCGGCGGCGAATAAGCTGATAGCCGACGCGGGACTTAATATAAAAATTGAAGGAAGCAAGAGCCATGCTCTTGGCGGCGAGGCGCTCGTTGTATCGCAGTATCCCGCTGCCGGCGAAAGCGTGGCGCGCGGAAGTGTGGTGCCGATAACGGTCAGATTCACCGACGGTGAGGACTGACGGAAAATAAAAAACGGCAGCACGGGACGTGCCCGGCAGGATGTATAACGATATCTTGACCGGAGGCTCCCATGAATCTTTCAAAGCTGCTTTCCGACGCCGGGTTTGAATACCGGGCGGTCGGCAGTACGGATATTGAGATATCCGAAATAGTATCCGATTCCCGCAGGGTATGCGATAATTGTTTGTTTTTGTGCATTCGGGGCATTAAGAACGACTCACACCGCTACATCGGCGAGGCATGCGCACATGGCGCGGCGGCGCTGGTCGTGGAGGAAGGTCATGCGGCGGAAGCCGTGCATTCTCCTGCGGGGATAACGATAATATACACCAAAGATACCAGATCGGCGCTGGCGCGCCTATGGTACGCCCGGTATGAGCTGGCGGCGGCAGGCATGCGCATTGTCGCCGTGACCGGGACGAACGGAAAAACAACCGTGAGTTACATGCTGCGCTCGATATTCGGCGCGGCAATGCACCGTTGCGGTCTTATAGGAACCGTGCGGTGCGAAACGCCGCGCCGCGTGCTCGACACACGCGGCGATCCGGACTTTCGTCCGGATGACGGAAACGCAAATATGACGACGCCCGACCCCGGTCAGCTTTACCGTATGCTTGCGGCAATGCGTGACGACGGGGCGGAATACGTGTTTATTGAGGCGACCTCACATGCTCTGGCGCTCGGTAAGCTGGCTCCGCTGCGGTTTGCGGCGGCGGTCATCACCAACCTCACGCCCGAGCATCTGGATTTTCACGGCGACATGGAAAACTACTTTCTTGCCAAGGCGTCGATACTGCATCAGTCGGATGCGGCTGTCATAAACGCCGACGACAGGTGGGGCGGAAGCTTTCTGGATTATGCCGTGAGCCATGATTGTCCGTGCGCGGACAGGATTATCCTGTGCAGTGCCGGGCGCGCAGCGGTGAGCGACGCGGTGTGCGAACGCTTTACCGCAGAGAACATCCGCGCCTCGGACGGAGAGGGCGTGTCATACACACTCGTTTCGCCGCGCGAAATAAGGACCATACGCTGTCCCACACCCGGATCATTCACAGTGATGAATTCGCTTGAGGCGGCGGCGTGCGCCATGACGTTGGGCGTCAGCGGCGGATTTGTCGCCGATGCGCTGGCGGCATCGGCGGGCACTCCGGGCAGACTTGAGCGTGTGCGCCTCGGCGCGGGATTTCCGGCGTTGGTCTTCATCGATTATGCGCATACGCCGGATGCGCTTGAAAATCTTCTGCGCACGGCGCGCGGTATGATAGACGCCCGCAACGCCTGCCGCGGCAGGCAGGAGGGCAGAGTGATACTTCTTTTCGGCTGCGGCGGTGACCGCGACCGCAAAAAACGTCCCGCAATGGGACGTATAGCCTCACGGCTGGCGGATCACACGGTGATAACATCCGATAATTCAAGATCGGAAAAGCCGGAGGCAATAATAAACGAGATAATGAGCGGCTTCGACCCGTCGGCTCCGCATACGGTAGAGCCGGACCGCCGCCGCGCGATATTCCGCGCCGTCGGAATGGCGCAGGCGGGAGACGTTATCCTGCTTGCGGGCAAGGGTCATGAGCAGTATGAGATAGACGCCTCCGGAAGGCATGAATTCAGTGAGGCGGACACAGTCCGCGATGCCGTGCGTATATGGCAGGGCGAGGACGGAAAAAGGTCAGGTACCGACAATGAAGATAAAAATAAATGTAGATAACGGAAGGATCTCGGCGGCGCGCGTGGCGTCGCTCGCAGGAGGGCGTCTTGCCGGAGCAGTTGATGCGGCGGACGAAAAAAATATATCCTGCGTTTGCACCGATTCGCGTGAGGTCTGTCCCGGCGCCCTGTTCGTGGCTATTGCGGGCGAACGTACCGACGGTCACAAATATATAGGCGCAGCTGTACTGTCCGGCGCGGCGGCGGTCCTTGTTGAGAAGGAGCCTGCCGATGTGCGCGACATTCCGATCCCCGTTATCGTTACCGAGGCGACGGTCCCCGCACTTTCGCGGATCGCGGCGGACTTTGCATCTGGTATAAAGGCGCGTCGCGTTGCCGTTACGGGCAGCGTGGGCAAGACCACGACAAAGGAATTTATTGCGTCTGTGCTGGCTCAGGACGGTAGCGTTTACCGCACCGATGGCAACCATAACAGCGTTATAGGAATGCCCCTCACCATGCTGGCGACCCCGCCCGATGCTGAGTATGCGGTGTTTGAAATGGGAATGAGCGGGTTTGGAGAGATAGAGGCGATGTCGCTTGCGGCACGTCCCGATATTGCGGTGATAACCAATATAGGTTCATCGCACCTTGAATATCTCGGAACACGCGAAAATATAGCGAAGGCAAAGCTGGAGATACGTGCGGGACTTGCGCCCGACGGTATGCTCCTTCTTAACGGCGACGAGCCTCTGCTCGCCGACGTCGGGATGACCGACAGCCGTGCCGTATATTTTTCCGCGTCTGGAAATACGACTGCGGAGCATTACATCACGGGGTTTCGTGACGGCGGTGACGAATGCGTATTCGATATCGTGTCCCGTGGACGCGTGATAAAGAATGTCATGATACCTGTCCACGGCAGACATAATGCGCAGGCGGCGCTGATAGCAGCCGCTGTCGGGCTTGCGCTAGGACTTGACGAAGAAAAGATCCGCGCGGGACTTCTTGCGTTCCGTCCTGCCGATATGAGACAGAACTTTACCTCCGCCGGCGGCATCAATATTATCGAGGATTGCTATAACGCAAGTCCCGAGTCTATGCGCGCGGCGATCGATGTTCTCATACCCGCAGCGGAGCGTCTCGGAGGTATTCCCGCCGCTGTCCTCGGAGATATGGGAGAGCTTGGCGCGGATTCGCCTGCCATGCACCGCGAGGTCGGCAGATATTTTGCCGAGCGCGGCGGCGAGCTTCTCATAGCTTACGGTCCGCGCTCTGCCGAGACCGCACGCGGCGCATCCGAGGCAGGACTTTCACCCGAAAAAATAGTAAGAATACCCGATATAGATGCTCCCGACGCGCCCGAGATAGCGGCTGCGGCGGCAAAGCTGATGCTCGGGAGCAGAGATCTCCTCCTGATAAAGGCGAGCCGTGCAGTAAGAGCTGAAAGGATAGTCGAGGCTCTCGGGAACACGGGAAAAGAGCAAATCAAAAAAGACGAAGCAAAGGCATAACGACAATGAAAACAAGAATGCTTATTGAATTCTTTTCGGTACTCGCAGCGGTTTTTGTGCTTACCGTGCTGATACTGCGTAAGCTCATACCGGCGCTCAAGAGCCGTAAGATCGGTCAGAAGATATACGACATCGGTCCGCGCTGGCACAAGGGCAAGGAGGGAACCCCGATAATGGGCGGAGTAGGTTTCATAATTCCGTCCGTTGCGGTATTGGCGGTATTGGCGGCGGTCTATGCCGCTTGCAGCCGCGCCGAGGAACTGATCCCCGCCGCGCTGACCTTAGGTCTTGCGGTGCTGAACGGACTTATAGGCTTCTTTGACGACTATACAAAGCTTATAAAAAAGCAGAA
>CATYWI010000045.1 GCA_958414155.1 uncultured Anaerotruncus sp.
CGCCTGCAAGCTATGCGGGAGCAGTTTGAAATGTATATAAAAGAACAAGGATAAGATATCGAAAATCAGGATTTGAGGAGGTCTTTATGAAAAAAAGTATTGCGTTATTTTTGGCGTGCATTATTGTATTGACTGCGCTTTTGCTTACAGGCTGTCAGATGTCAGGCAACGGTGACGAGAAAGGGCAAACCACACGAACGGTTGTTGAGCTGAATGAAAATAATTATTGGAAATACTTTACCGTCAACTACGATATGAATAATTTAAACGCGGGCGGGAAAGGTCAGTTTAATTATGATATCGAAGGAGTTCTCGATTATGCACTGTACGAGGACGTTGTATTTTCATTTGACATTATTTATTACACCGATGATCAAAAGGAGGAAGATTATCAAAGCTATTCTGTGAAGATAGGATGCAATGCCGCAGGAAATGCGAAATTTGAAACCAATTATCTCGGGCTTACCAATGTAACGGTTGGGAAATGGCTTGGCACAGACGGTGAACTTGTCAGTTTTGAAAACTATAATTGGAAGGTACATTTTCTTTCTGTTACGGGAAAAGTGATTTACACTCAATAACCCGACAACTTCAAGTTTGGCGAACTTCCATCATAAACACACCCACAAAAAGTCAGGCAGCTGTCGTTATCAGAAGTTTCCCGGATTTGTCTCCTCTTACAGGCATTGTGCTCGGGAAGAAACAAAAAATGATATAGCCATAAAAAATTGATATAGCATTTCTGCTGAAACGCATTTTTCTCATACGCATCCGCACCATTAACCGCACCGGCGGTGTAACCAAAATCGAGATTGTTCCGGACGGTGATTTCTGCAAAGACTTTTTGGCTGAGCGATAGAAAAATTCCAAAATGCATGGTAAAATAATCTCGTAAGAACGCAAAATCGGGCGATGTTAATTTGCGTTGCTTGAAGCAACGCAGCTTTCTGCACTATAATGAGAGTGCAAAGGAGGAATTCACTATGTTTCAGGATAACTTAAAAGCACTTCGCAAGAGAAAAGGTATCACGCAGGAAGAACTGGCGACAAGGCTGAATGTCGTAAGGCAGACCGTTTCAAAATGGGAAAAGGGTCTTTCGGTTCCCGACTCCGAATTGCTGATAAAGCTGGCGGAGATTTTAGAGGTACCGGTAAGCCGGCTGCTCGGCTCAAAAATCGAAACGGCAGAACAGCCGGATGCTTTGGCGGAACAGCTTTCCAGAATCAACGAACAGCTTGCAATCAAAAACAGGCGTGCGAAAAGAGTCTGGAAAGCAATCGCCTTCATCGTCGGCGGCATTATCGCCGTATATATACTGATTTTAATTCTCGCAACCGTCTTTACCTTTTCTCCCGACTCATCCGGCACAACAACAGACAGCTCGCAGTTTACTGATGTGGTCGTGGAAAAGGATTGAAAATCAGATAATTTTATCACTGCGGCGCGGGATATTTCCCGCGCCGCAACTGTTTTTTCACAATAGCAGTAATTATCGCTTGATAACATATAATAAATGTCTTTTCATCCTGGAGCGGAGAGCGGCGGTTCAAAAACCGAAGAAGCTTGCGATTATGAAAGCTCTTTTCCGTCCGTGGAAATTGTGACAATCTGCCACGGGATAAATTTTCCGCTGTTTTTCAGAGCGGTTATCGCCGCCTGCGCAAGCCCTCCGCAGCAGGGAACCTCCATACGCACGACGGTGACGCTTTTTATATCGTTTTCGCGGATAATCCCGGTCAGCTTATCGGCATAATCCACGCCGTCCAGCTTCGGACAGCCGACAAGCGTGATGTGGCCTTTGATAAACCTCTCATGAAAAGCCGCATACGCATATGCCGTGCAGTCGGCGGCGATAAGCAGCTTTGCTCCGTCAAAGTACGGTGCGTTCACGGGAACAAGCTTTATCTGCACCGGCCACTGAGAAAGCCGGCTGACCTGTCCTGCGGGCATCGCCGCGGCGTTTTCGCTTTCGTTATGCTCAATCCTTCTTGACTTTGTTCCCGGGCAGCCGCACGGCAGAGTCATCCCTTCTTTTCTCATCTTTTCCTGCATCATCTTCTGCTTGTTTGCCATGACTGCGGCTTCATCATAGGCGGCGGCTTCGCGCTCCACGAAGGTGATCGCGCCCGTGGGACATGCGGGCAGACAGTCGCCCAGACCGTCACAGTAATCATCCCGCATCAGCTGCGCTTTTCCGTCCACCATGGCGATTGCTCCCTCGTGACATGCGGCTGCACATGCTCCGCAACCGTTGCATTTGTCCTTATCAATTTCAATAATTCTTCTCTTCATAAAAATCTCCTTGCTTTTTTGCCTATATTATAGTATAATAGAATCAACAAGTCAGTTGAATTTTCAACGAAAGAAGTTTTTTATGAAAGAATTTTTACCTGTTATCCGCTCCTCACAGCTGTTTTCGGGAATTGCAGAGGAGGAGCTTGAACCGATGCTCTCCTGCCTTGAAGCAAGGCGGGAAGCCTTTCCGAAAGACGCTTTTCTGCTCCGCGTCGGAGACACGGCAGAATCCGTGGGAATCGTTTTGTCCGGAAGCATAATTATTATACAGGAGGATATCTGGGGAAACCGAAATATTCTCTCAAAAGCGGGACAGGGGCAGGTTTATGCCGCCGCCTTTGCCTGCGCGCCCGGCGCGGTGCTGAACGCGAGCGTCGTTGCCGAAACGTCGGTTACGGTAATGCTTCTGAATATCAGACGTGTTCTCACCGTCTGCTCTTCCGCCTGTGAGCATCACAACCGCATCATACGAAATCTGCTGGCGGAGCTTGCCGAGAAAAATCTGCTTCAGAATGAAAAACTCACCCACATGGGGCAACGGACAACAAGGGGGAAGCTGATGTCATATCTTTCGGCGGAGGCACAGCGTCTCGGTCGATATGAATTCGACATTCCGTTTTCAAGGCAGCAACTGGCGGATTATCTCGCCGTGGAACGCAGCGGGCTTTCGCTTGAGCTCGGAAAAATGCAGAAGGACGGACTGCTGGAATTTCATAAAAATCATTTTGTTCTCAAATTATAAGGACACTTGCGGAGGTTCGATTATGATAAAAATACTTTTGGTGGAGGATGATAAGACGATCGTCGCCAACCTGACTGAATATCTGAACGGCGCAGGATATATTGTCCGAAGCGTGTCCGGACAGTCTGCCGCTATTGCGGTGCTGGCGGAGGAACGGGCGGATCTGGTGTTGCTTGACGTGTCATTGGCGGAGGGCAACGGCTTTTCCGCGTGCAGAGCCATCAAATCCGAATTTGACCTGCCCGTCATTTTTCTGACCGCCTCCGGCGATGAATACAGCACCGTTACGGGCTTTGACCTCGGTGCCGACGATTATGTACCGAAGCCGTTTCGCCCGCGAGAGCTTCTTTCCCGCATCAAAAACGTTCTCAGGCTCACAGGCAGTACGGGAAAGACCGTAAAGCTCGGCGATGTGGTGGTGGACACCGAAAAAGGCACGGCAATGAAGAATAATAAAGACCTGTTCCTTTCTGCGCTGGAATACCGTCTTCTGCTGGCTTTCATCAACAATCGCGGGATCGTGCTTACCCGCGAGCGGCTGCTTGACTCGATGTGGGATGTTGCCGGAGCCTATGTAAATGACAATACGCTGACAGTATATATCAAGCGTCTGCGTGAGAAGATCGAGGACGACCCCGCCGAGCCGAAAATCATTCAGACGGTCCGCGGGATAGGATACAAGGTGGACGCATGATGAGGCTGCTGAAAAACAAAGAGGTACGCGGCGCACTGCTATGGCAGCTTTCCGTCTCCGTAATTGCCTGTCCCCTCTGCTTTCTGTTCGACCTCCGTGCCGGACTGACGGCTGTGGTTCTTTCTCTGCTGCTTATGCTGATCTTCTGCATCGGCACTTACAAGAGGTATCGAAGGATTGCCTCCCTTGCGGATGCTATCAATCAGGTTCTGCACGGCGACAACTCAATTGATTTTGATAATTATTCGGAGGGCGAGCTGAGTATTCTCCACAGCGAAATCTACAAGATGACGGTCCGTCTGCGCGAGCAACAGCAAAAGCTCATAAGCGACAAGGAATATCTGGCGGATTCCTTAGCCGACATATCACACCAGATCCGCACACCGCTGACCTCGATAAATCTGCTGGTGGAACGGTTGTCGGCGTCCGGTCTGTCCGATGAATGCAGGCATCAGCTTACAAACGAGCTTTACGGGCTGCTCGACCGCATCGACTGGCTGATCACCACCCTGCTGAAAATATCGAAGCTGGATGCCGGAACAGTACAGTTCAACAAAGAGACGGTCAGCATGGAAACACTGATAAATAAGTCCTGCGCTCCTCTGCTCATACCCATTGAGCTTCGCGGGCAGGAGCTTATCATCCGTGCCGAAGGGGATTTTTACGGAGATCCCGCATGGACAAGCGAGGCTGTCGGCAACATTGTGAAAAACTGCATGGAGCATACGCCGGACGGCGGAAAGATTGAAATTGAAGCGGCTGAAAACGCCCTGTATTCCGAAATCATAATCAAGGATAACGGCACCGGGATTTCTCCGGAGGACCTTCCGCACATCTTTGAGCGCTTTTATAAGGGAAAAGACTCCGACGGCAAGAGCTTCGGTATCGGACTTGCCTTGTCACGCATGATTATTGCGGGGCAGAAAGGCACAGTCAAAGCGGAAAATCGGAAAAACACGGGCGCTATGTTTACTCTTCGCTTTTATAAGGGAACCGTCTGACCGGCGGCTCCCTTTTTCAAAATGACGGATTTGTCACTTTTAAGTCACCGTCGTGTCATTCGTATAAAGTAAAATGAGGGCATAAAAAGCAAAAGGAGTGTTTCAAAATGGAAATATTGCGGGTTGAAAACCTTACAAAGGTATACGGAAAAGGTGAAAACGAGGTGCGGGCGCTGGACGGCGTATCCTTTTCGGTGGAGAAAGGAGAGTTTGTCGCCGTGATCGGCCCCTCCGGCTCCGGCAAATCCACCCTGCTTCACATTCTCGGCGGTGTGGACAGACCGACAAGCGGCAGGGTGCTGATGGATGGCAAGGATGTATACGCGCAAAACGAGGAACAGCTTGCTATCTTCCGCCGCCGTCAGGTTGGGCTGATCTATCAGTTCTACAATCTCATCCCCGTACTCAATGTAACGGAAAATATCACGCTCCCCGTGCTTATGGACGGACAGAGGGTCAACAATGACAGACTCAAAGAGCTTATAACCACGCTGAAGCTCGACGGTCGGGAAAACCACCTGCCGAATCAGCTTTCCGGAGGTCAGCAGCAGAGAGTGTCCATCGGTCGGGCTCTGATGAATGCGCCTGCGGTGATGCTTGCCGATGAGCCGACAGGAAACCTTGACTCCAAAAACAGCAAGGAGATCGTAGACCTTCTCAAGATTTCCAACGAGAAATACGGTCAGACGCTCATTGTCATCACCCATGACGAAAGCATTGCCCTTCAGGCAGACCGCATTATCTCCATTGATGACGGAAAAATCACGAGAGACGAGGTGATCCGCAGATGAATGTTTTCAACAAGGTCACCTTGGCTTCGCTGAAGAAGAACCGGACAAGAACCGTTGTTACGATCATCGGCATTATGCTCTCAGCCGCTATGATCTGCGCCTCAACTACCTTTGTTGCCAGTATGCAGAACTTTGTACTGAGATATACAATCTACAAAACCGGAGACTGGCACGGCGCGGTTTATGACGCCGCATACAAGGATTATGAGGATATCGGCGGCTCCGGAAAGGTTGCGTCCGCCACCTATGCTCAGGTTCTCGGCTATGCAAGGATAAACAGCGCCAACGAGCGCAAGCCGTATCTGTATGTCCTCGGCGGAGATGCGGCGTCCGGATACTTTGAAACCATGCCCGTGCATCTTACCGCAGGAGAGCTTCCGAAAAGCTCCTCGGAGATCATTTTGCCGGAACACCTTGCTACTAACGGAAAGGTGAGCTATAAAATCGGAGATACCGTTACTCTTGAGGTCGGTGACAGAATTCTTGACGGCAAAAGGCTGGGACAAATCAACCCTTTTTTCACCTATGACAGCGAAATTCAGGTCGAGGTAAAAAATGACGAAAAGCTCGAAAACACAGTGGCAAGGACTTACACGGTCGTCGGCATATATGAAAGACCGGCATTTGAGAATACAGACGCTCCCGGATACACGGCGCTTACCGTAGCCGACCGAGGAGCGGACGGGCAATCGCCGATCGACTGCCATTTCAAAATGAAAAAGCCCTCCGCCGTATACGACTTTATGAAAGAGACGGGCTATACGTATGCCTATCGTTATGCCTACAATACCGATGTACTGCTATATTCCGGTGTTTCGCGGATTGACTCGGTTACCGCCACCCTTTACAGTCTTGCGGCTATTGTGATCGGGCTGATTGTCTTTGCCTCCGTCTCTCTTATCTACAATGCATTTTCCATCTCCGTGTCGGAAAGAACAAAGCAGTTCGGTCTGCTTTCGTCGGTGGGCGCTACCAAAAAACAACTCAGAAGGATGGTCACATTCGAAGCGTTGACCGTCAGTGCCATAGGCATTCCGCTTGGCATTCTTGCCGGAATCGGCGGCATCGGGATAACGCTTCTCCTGCTCGGAGATAAATTCAGCTCCATCGTCGTTAAAGAGCATATCCCCCTGCGGCTCTGCGTATCGTGGGAGTCGGTCGTTATTGCCGCTGTGATCGCACTGATAACGGTGCTTATCTCAGCGTGGATTCCCTCGAAAAGAGCCACAAGGGTATCTGCCGTGGAAGCGATCCGCCAGAGCATGGATGTCAGGGCAGACAATAAACCGACAAAAACCTCAAAGCTCGCCTATAAGCTGTTCGGACTTTCCGGGGCCATAGCCGGAAAGTATTACAGGCGCAGCCGTAAAAGGTATCGGGCTACCGTTGTCAGCCTGTTTATGAGCATTGTTCTCTTTATCTCCGCCTCTGCCTTCACCGACTATCTGGTGAAATCGTCGACGGGGGCATTATCCTCCGAACAATTCGACCTGAAGTACACGACAGACCTTGATACTCCCGATTCAAAAACGCCGGACGAGCTGCTGGCGCTCCTCTCGTCCGAGCAGAATATTACCGGCAGTGCATATGCCAAAAGCCTGTTTTTACAGGGCGACATCCCCCGTAAATATGTGACGGATACCTATATCAACCGTTTCGCCGATTTTGGCTCCGCAAAGGATAAAACCGACACGGATACCGTGGGAATATCGGGATATCTGTACTTCGTGGATGATGCCGAATTTAACAGGTTGCTGAAAAAATACAGGCTCAGCGAAGCGGACTACTATAACAAAGAAAAACCTTTGGGCATTGCAATTGACAAAAATATTGAATTTGACCGGACACTTGAAAAGTATGTCACGCTGGATACGCTGAAGGGTGACCGTTGTGAGATCGAATGCCTTCTGTATCGTGAGATTGACGGATACTTCCGGAAGGGAAACAAATTCGACGAAAACGACAACGAGTTTGTCATATATCAGTCGCGGAAGGATGAAAAGGACATCATAGAGCTTCCTTGTGAGGAGTCGCTCGTCAGGTACACCCTGAGAGCCGAGAAAACCATTGAAGAGGCCCCGTTCTTCGTCAGCCGAAGCACGCCGGTGAAGCTGAGCATGATCTACCCTTACAGTATGATGGAAAGCGTTATCCCGAATGAAGGGCTGAACAGCTTCAGGGAGACAGGCTTCTTTCTCACATCGGACAATCATGCCGCAAGCTTTGAAAAGCTGGCAACAATGCTGACCGAAAACGGACTCGGCACCAGAGAGCTTACAGACATTGCCCGACTTGCCGAGGCAAACCGTAATATCATAACGATTATCAAGGTTTTTGCCTACGGCTTCATTGTGCTGATCTCCCTGATTGCCGCTGCGAATGTGTTCAATACGATCTCCACGAATATCAGCCTGCGCCGCAGAGAATTTGCCATGCTGAAATCTGTCGGGATGACGCAGAAGGGCTTTC
>CATYWI010000046.1 GCA_958414155.1 uncultured Anaerotruncus sp.
CCGCTCCCGAAAAAATATAAGGAGGGTATGTTATGAACTGCCTTTGCAACTTCTTTGAGAACAACGAGTGCCTCATCTGGATAATCATCGCCCTTATCGTCCTTTCCAGCCTCACCAACAACGGCTGCGGATGCTGCGGCACCGAGCATACCGGCGGCTGCGGCTGCGGCTGCGGCTGTGGCTGCAACTGAGACGGCAACTGCCCACGCACGGACGTATTGAAAATAACGGCTGAATAAAAAACAGGATAGGGGCTGTTAAAAAACGCAAGTTTTTTAACAGCCCCATAACCATCATATATCTGCGGGTGACCCGCTTTTTATTTTTCCAAATAAATTACGGCAAAGCGGTTTTTAACAACCCATGTTTATTTTCCGCTCTGACCGTAATACGCGCCGGCGCCATGCTTGCGCTCATAGTGCTTATCGCTGATATGGCGCGGCAGAAGTTCCGCATTCGGCGCAAGCTCTCCGGTGATGTACGCCATTTTGGCGACCTCCTCGGTAACCGTAGCGTTATATACCGTCTCATCCGCGTCGCGCCCCCATGCGAAGACGCCGTGGTGCGCAACAAGGCAGACGGGTATGCCGCGCGCGTCGCTCACCGTTTCGTTTATCACAACTCCGGTGTTCTTTTCGTACTCGTCCATTTCATCCGGGCGGAGCGAGCGCGCACAGGGAATGTCACCGTGGAAATAATCCGCGTGCGTCGTGCCGTATATCGGCACGGCGCGGCATGCCTGCGCAAACGCCGTGGCGTACGTGGAATGCGTATGTACCACGCCGCCGATCTCCGGATGCGCACGGTAAAGTTCGACATGCGTAGGCATATCGGTGGACGGACGGAGCCGCCCCTCAACGGTCCTGCCCTCACCGTCAATGACCACCATATCCTCCCGGCGCATATCCTCATATTTCACTCCGCTCGGCTTTATCACAATGTAACCGCTCTCGCGGTCGATCGCGGAGACGTTCCCCCACGTAAAAAGTACAAGACCGTGCCGCACAAGGTCGATATTGGCGCGGCAGACTGTCTTTTTAAGTTCCTCAAGCATTTTTTTCTCCGGCAAGGCGGCAAAGCGGAAGATATTTTTTGTACCCCGCAAGATATGCCGCGCATTTTTTCATTTCACACTCATCAGCCATGAGCGTTTTGCGGACGGCGCCCTCAAAAACGCCGTCGAGCCAACAGGCAAGGTCGCCCCCGCCGCAAAGCACGAACGCGGCAAGCAGCGCTATGCCCCATGCGCCTCCGGCATCGGAATTTTCATTCACCGTCACAGGCACGCCGAGCATCGCCGAGGTCGCAAGCTGTCCCACGCGCTCGGTCTTGTAAAATCCGCCGTGCGAGGTCACGGAATCCACCCGCGCGCCCTCGCGCGCAAGTATTTCGGTGCCGAGCGTCAGCGCCGACAGCGCCGAATATATCTGCATCTGCATGAAATTGGCAAGGTCGGTCCTGCCGCCCTCTCCGGTCACGGTGAGCGGCGAGCCGTGGGAGGTCCCTGCCAGCGGCTCGCCCGATATATGGTTGTAGCCGACAAGGCCTCCTACGTCCGGGTCGCTCTCAGCCGCCTTTTCGAACAACATATCGAAAAGCACGTGCTTATCCGGCTTCGCGCTGCACATTTCGGCGACCTCGGCGAATATCCCGACCCATTCGTTCAGCCATGACGTGCAGTTGTTGGTATGCACCAGCGCCGCCGGCGTGCCGTCAGGCGCGGCTATGACGTCTATCTCGTCATATCGGCGCGAAAGCGGTCCTTCAAGCATAACGGTGAAATTAGCCGACGTGCCTGCCGAAAGATTGGCTTTTCCGGGGCGGATCGAGCATGTAGCCGCCATTCCCGTCTGCATATCGCCCTCCGGCGGGCAGAACACCGCCCCCGGCTCAAGCGTTCCGGTGGGATCTATGTACGCCGCGCCCTCGGGCGTGAGCCTTCCGGCAGGCTCGCCCGCCATGAGTATACGCGGCAGCAGTCGCTCCGCATCGGTATGAAAGCCATGTTGCGACAGCATACCGTTGAATATTCCGAGCATACGCGCGTCGTACGCGCCGCCGCTCACCGGGAACATTCCGCTCGCATCTCCGATGCCGAGCACATCTTCGTCCGTGAGCATGAAATGCAGATATCCCGCCAGCGTCGTCATATGAGCCACGCGCCCGACGTGCTCCTCGCCGCGAAGCACCGCCTCATAAAGATGCGCACAGCTCCAGCGTTCGGGGATATTGAAGTCGAATGCCTGCGAAAGCTCCGCGGCGGCGCGCGCCGTGTCGGTGTTGCGCCATGTGCGGAAGGGCACGAGCAGCCGCCGCTCGCCGTCAAAGGCAAGATAGCCGTGCATCATCGCCGACACGCCGACCGCACCCAGCCGCTTTATCGGTCCGCCGAACGCCCTTGTGAGCGCGCGGAAACTCTCGCGCACGCCCTTGCGCACCTCGTCGAGCGGATATGTCCACCAGCCGTCAAGCAGCCGGTTCTCCCAGACCGACGAGCCGGACGCCAACAGCCTGCCGCGCCCGTCGGTAAGCACGGATTTTATTCGTGTTGAGCCAAGCTCTATCCCGAGAACGAGTCCCGGCATTTCCTTTTCCATTCCCTCACCCGAGGCGGAACACCGCCGCTATCGCATTGTGATCGGAGGGATATATCTTACCCTTGTAAAGCCCCGTATGGACGCGATATTCGGTGATCTCCGTTCCTTTTGTAATAAAGATGTAGTCAAGCACCGAGCCTTTGCCCTCGCCCAGATGGTTATATGTGGGCGCAGTGTCGCGCGCGGCGGCATCGGTGCGTGAGTCGGCAAGCACTGCCGCCATTTTAGAATGGACCTCGGAGGTCTCGCCCGAGTTGAAGTCACCCATGACCGCAACGGTGCAGCTGTAACGCGACAGAAGGTCGATAAGCACGTCCGCCTGCTTCAGCCTCGCCTCATTCGAGGCGTTGTCAAGATGCACCGAGACTGCAAGCACCTCGCGTCCCGTGGCTTTTTCGCGCAGGAGCGCATAGGTCGCCGTGCGGACGCGCTTGGACATTGAAAATTTTGAGTTATTTGCTTCATACGGAATACAAACGAACTCAGACCCCTATGGAGGTCGTCAACGGACACCAAAAAGCCCGCAATTACTAATTATTTTGAAACTGATGTGTTAAAAAGCTCCGTTTCGTCTGCCATTTCCGCTTTTCTCAATTTTGACGGGAATTTTGGATTTTGGAGGGACATCGGAGGGATGTAACCCCAAAACGGGGCACAACAGCACACGCAATAGATTTATAAATTGCAAACATATTATAGCGTATTTCTCTGCCATTGACAACATATTTTCAAAAAAAGAGGTATCGCTATGAAATCACGCGCACATTATGAAAAACTGTTTTCTTCTTTTCCCGATGTTGTAACCCTCCCCGAATTTCAATCAATGCTCGGAGGTATCGGTGACAGTACCGCCCGAAAAATAATGAGGGCAAACAAAGTTAAACACTTCTATATAAGAAGTACATACATGATTCCAAAAGCTTGTGTGATCGATTATGTATTGAGCGAGGATTATGCAAAATACAGCAAGACACTCAAAGCAAGGGTCTGAACTGCAAGCTGTTTGAGAAATCAAGCGGCTTTTTCATTTCCGTACATAGCCGTCTGCTTCGCCGCAGGCGGCTAAATCTATGTAAAGGAGGAAACCCCAAAATGGCGAACTGCAAAGTAATTGCGGTGACAAACCAAAAGGGCGGCGTGGGTAAAACCACAACAACCGCAAGTCTCGGTATTGGTTTGGCGCAGGAAAACAAGCGGGTCTTGCTGATCGACGCAGACGCGCAGGCTTCTTTGACGCTCTCCCTCGGTTATGCCAAACCCGATGAGTTGCCCGTTACCCTGACGGACATTATGCAGAGTGTAATCGACGACACGCCGATTCCTGACGGATACGGCATTTTGCACCACGGCGAAGGCGTTGACCTGCTCCCGGCAAACATCACCTTATCGGGCATGGAAATCCGACTGATTAACGCTATGAATCGTGAACGAGCGCTGCGGACATATCTGGGTGAGGTAAAACCCCATTACGACTATATCCTCATTGACTGTATGCCGTCGCTCGGTATTATGCCGCTGAACTCACTGGCGGCAGCAGACAGCGTTATCATTCCGTCGCAGCCGTCGTTTCTCTCGGCAAAGGGTCTGGATTTGCTTATGCACTCCATTTCACAGGTTAAGAGGCAGATCAATCCCAAGCTGAAAATCGACGGGATTCTTTTTACGATGGTAGACAGCCGTACCAACGAAGCAAAGGAAATCATTGCTTCTCTGCGCGCTCACTACGGCGAGAAAATCCGTGTGTTCGGAACGGAAATACCTTTTTCCGTGAGAGCTGCCGAAACCAGCGGCAGGGGCAAGAGTATCTACGCCCACGACAAAAACGGCAAGGTGGCTGCTGCCTATCACGCGCTGACAAAGGAGGTGTTGGAGATTGAGCGTAAAAACGAGAGATTTAGGAATGACGCCGTTAGATGATTTGTTTTCTACCGACGAAAGCCGAGCCGAATCACAGTTTGAAAAGGTCGTGACGCTGAACCCCGCTGAAATCTCCGACTTTCCGAATCATCCGTTTAAGGTCAAACAGGATGACGCTATGGCTGAAATGGTCGAGAGCGTCCGAAAATACGGTGTGTTAGTTCCGGCTCTTGTCCGACCGAAAGAGAACGGCGGCTATGAAATGGTCGCAGGTCACAGGCGAAAGTTTGCGGCTGCTCTGGCTGAGCTGACGGAGATTCCATGTATCGTCCGCAACCTGTCTGACGATGAAGCTACCATTATTATGGTAGACAGTAATCTTCAAAGGGAAACGATCTTACCGTCCGAAAAAGCATTTGCCTATAAAATGAAGCTGGAAGCTATGAAAAGGCAGGGTCAGAGGACAGATTTAACTTCTTCTCCATTGGATAATAAGTTAAGTGGAACAACATCTGCTCAACAGTTAAGTCAGAAAGGTGGAGACAGCCAACCGCAGATTTATCGCTTTATCCGCTTGACCGAACTGATCCCGCCTGTCCTACAAATGGTGGATGACGGAAAGATTGCTTTCCGTCCTGCCGTGGAGCTGTCCTATCTTTCCAAAGACCAGCAGCAATCCCTGCACGACACAATGGAATGTGAGGACTGCACCCCGTCTTTGGCGCAAGCTATTAAAATGAAAGAGTTCAGCAAGGACGGCAGACTGACCGACGAGGTGATTCTCTCCATCATGCAGGAGGAAAAGCCAAATCAGAAAGAACAATTCAAAATGCCGAAAGAGCGTATCAGCAAATATTTTGCACCGGGGACGCCCGCGCAGAAGATCGAAGATACCATTGTTAAGGCGTTGGAAATGTACCGAAAGCGTGAACGGCAAAGAGATATGGAACGATAAAATTTTCCTAACAAGGGGTATCTATACCCTAAAATAAGGCAAGGTGCGGCGGTGTTCGCTTGTTCCCCCTCTCCACACCTCTCCCCCTCAAAAACTACCTGCACTACCCGAAAAAAGAGATGTCTATGGGGCTGTCAATTCACACCTTTGCAGCAGAACGCAAAAATCCGTACAATGAAGCTGCAAAGGAGGTCTTGCGATATGAAAAAAGCAATACAATTCATGCTATTGGCAGCGCTTGTCGTTTCTGTATCGGGATGTGCGAATACAAATCATCCGCAGGCAATACGGGAAAGTTCGGATATAGAGGCATTGAGAAGCGAGATTGACGAAAACGCTGTGCCAAAGGAAACGCTAACCGATTCTTTTTCGGAAAGTAAAACGAGTTCCGACGATAGCGTTATTGATGTTAAGGCGGAAACGGAATCGTCACAGGCAGAAACGCCGCAGCCTACCGCAGAACAAAGCCATGCGCTGGGGATACAATCGCCGCAGACAGTCGTTTCAAACGATACGCCGAAACCCGAATCGCCGAAAGCCGTTGAGCCTACCACTGAACCAAAGCCAACGCCAACGCAGCAGCCAACACAGCAACAGGCAGAAGAAAAACCAACGCCGGAACCTGCACTGACTGAATCACCGCAGGAAACCGCGCCGCCCGCAGAACCTACCGCACCCGACTTCAATATCGACTATTGGATCGGTTATGCGAGAAGCTATGCGGAAAGCGTGGGACTGCGGCTTGAAAGTACGGCGGTTGACTGCTGGGACAATCCCATCACCGCAGGAGCATACAGCGCTTGCCTTGACCGGGACATTGAAAGCAGGCTGAATCGGTACAGCCGGGACGAGGATATTACCGATGTCTGGATATGGGCGCAGGCTCGCTCCGACGGGAGCTACGATCTGTATATCGGCTACGCCTAAATCCAAATCAAAACCGAATATTTCACTTTGAGCGCACTGTGTAATAACACGGTGCGTTTTTTCATTTCAAGGAGGATTTCACAGAATGAAAACGCAGAAACTTAAAAGAATGATGTCGCTGTTTCTGGCGGCTTTGATTTGCGTTACTACCCTTGTCGGGTTCGGAACGACTGCCTATGCCGCAGAGGAAACCGACGAGGTATGCCTTGTTTCCTTTCCCCGTGACGGGGACGCCAACTACGGCGGCGAATGGGGGCACGGCAGCTTTAATTTTATGAACGGATGGTTCGCACAAACTTCGCGCTATACCACCGTCCGAGCAATGGGTTCGTATGACGGCAATATCTGTTACTGCATTGAACCCGGCGTGCCGCAGGAATCGGGCGACCGCTACACCAAAAAAGGCGAGAACTTTTGGGATAATTACCCCTCGTCCTATAACCACACCATTTCGCCCGATGATATTAAGCTGTTTATCGGCCGTATCTTTCAGTACGGCTATACGGGTACAATTTCGACCTCTTGGCGTTCGCAGAATGAGGGCGGCGACAAGCTGGCTCACGCCGTTGCCACACAGCTTTTAGTTTGGGAAACCATCGTTGGCGAACGCGACGCCGATTTTAACAAGGTAGGCACAGGCGGTAAGGACGCAATCTGCGATCAGGTCAGCACAGGCCACCCGCTGTATAGCCAAATTATGAGCTACTACAATTCCATTGCCGCCAGCGTTCAAACCCATTCCAAAGTGCCGAGCTTCTTTGCAAAATCCACAGGCAAGGCCAAAAACATTGAACTTGAATGGGACGGCGAAAAGTACACCGCCACACTCACCGACACAAACAATGTCCTTTCCAATTACACTTTTTCGGCAAGCGTTTCGGGAATCCGTTTCTCTGTAAATGGAAAAAAGTTGGTAATCACAGCCGATACCGCACCGAGCGATACCGTCAGAATTACAGCCGAAAAGAAAAATTCACAGAGGCGCGGCGTTATCACTTGGACGGACGGCGTTTACGGCCCGAATGGAAAACTGCAAGATATTGTCACCTATGCGCAGTCAGTCAACGATCCCGTGAAAGGCTATTTGAATATTAAGGTCTCTTACGGCTCGGCAAAGATCGTGAAAACCAGCGAGGACGGCAAGGTTGAGGGCATTTCTTTTACCATTACAGGAAACGGCGTGAATAAAACCGTTCAGACAGGCGAAGGCGGTGTTATTCAGATTGATAATCTCACTCCCGGCGTTTACACCGTGATCGAGCAGGCGTATGACAAATACGAGCCGCAGGAGGTTCGCCGCGTTACCGTTGTCAGCGGTCAGGTCGCTACCGTGAATTTCAGCAATGTTCTGAAGCGCGGCGATCTCACCGTCACCAAAACCTCGGAGGACGGACTAAATGAGGGCGTAAAATTTCATTTGTTCGGCACTTCGCTTTCGGGGCTTGCGGTGGACGAATACGCCGTTACCGACAGCACAGGTAAGGCGCATTTCCGTGATGTTCTGATCGGCACAGGCTACACGCTGGAGGAAGTCGAGACCGCCATCCGCTATGTCGT